>CAZYWN010000068.1:0-3227 GCA_964651525.1 uncultured Candidatus Saccharibacteria bacterium
CGGCGCGAGTTTGAGGATGCGGACGGAGAAAATCTCGTAATTCAACACGCCGAGCGCGAGGCCGATGAGCCCGCCCGCGAAAATGCCGGCAAGCGTCGGGGAGACCTGCGTGTAGGCGACCGCGACCCCAAGCGCCGAGTCCACGAAGCAGACGGTCCGCTCCGTAGAATGGATGAGGACGAAAGTGCGGTAGAGGAGCCGAGTAGCGAATATGGCGGTCTGCCATAGGGCTTTCGGCAAGCGCCAGACAAGCCACGCGAGACCGCAGGAGATTTCCCACAGAAAGTAGAGGTTACCGGCAATGAGCACGAGGGGCAGGGAAATGGGGTTCATCATAAGTGCGGCCACCCTCAACCATTCGCGGAAAGACATTTCAGGGGCGGGGTCCTGCGGTTTTCTGTACGCATTCGCCGACTCCTTTGACTCTTCATACAGCGCCAACACCAACATACCTATGAGAGCGAATCCGAAAGAACCAAGCGCCGCTAGCATCCAGGCAGCCCCCACCTCTTCTCCCCACAGATGCGTTACTTCTGCGCCGATTGCTCCCCCTGCGAAAGTAAACACGATTCCGGCTATGATGACCGCGACGAGAGCCACGAATTCTGCGATGGTGGCAGTCACAAAGAACGCCCTGTAAAGAAACCGCAGGACGCGTTCCCCGTCCGCGAGCTCGCGCCACGCGCGCTTTACGGCGTTCCAGACCGAAATTGGGTCATACGCGAGGTACGCCACGCCGGCGCCCAAGAATGCGCCGAGAAACCACAGGGAGCGTCCGACCGCGAACATCTCGGCGAGTTTGAATGCGACCAAAAGCCCAAGTACCGTGCCGACGAAGCAGGCGATTGCGATGTGCAGCGATTCTTTCCGCATGAAATTCTCCTTATATGCGGGTTAGATGATTGCTGGTTTTGAAAACAACGGGCGACTACTGGTGGTATTTTAACATAATGAGCATATTTTTGTCAAATTTTTTGCGCAATGCCTTTGTATGCAACCCAATTGAGGGCTTTGTTGTTAGAAAGTACGAAAAGGCGCTATCCATAACGGAACCAACAACCGCGATATTGACTTTTCTTCCGGAAAGGTTAAAATGGCGCATCTTTCGCATATATAAATTATTAAATAACACGACACCAATCCACAAATGAAAAACGAATAACACTAATATATTCGTGTCATTCGCGCTCATTCGTAATTTGTGTCGAGTTTACTATGTCCAAACAAATCATTCCGTTAGGCGACCGCGTCCTCGTGAAGCCCGCGGAGAAAGAGAAGAAGACAAAATCGGGCATTATCATTCCTGACACGGTTGACAAGGAGCGCCCCGAAATGGGCAAAGTCATTGCCGTCGGCGAAGGAAAGGTAACCGACGAAGGAAAGATAATTCCGCCGAAGGTGAAGGTCGGGCAGACGGTGCTTTTTTCAAAATATGGACCTGATGAAATAAAGATAGATGATGAAGAGTACTTGGTCGTGAGCGAATCAAATATATTAGCAATCATTAAATAGTTTGTAGATTGTAGACTGTAGAATGTAGTAAAAAAGGTGTACGAATACGCGTGCACAAGAGAACTACTTTCTACTTTCTACATTCTACTTTCTAGAACTATGAGCAAACAAATTCTTTTTGACGAACACGCGCGGAGCGCTTTGAAGCGTGGTGTCAATAAACTCTCTGACGCGGTGCGGATTACCTTGGGCCCGCGCGGGCGGAACGTTGTTTTTGATAAAGGATATGGCGCGCCGACCATCACGAACGATGGCGTTACTATCGCCAAAGAAGTAACGCTCAAGGACAAGATGGAGAACATGGGCGCGGAAATCGTGAAAGAAGTCGCTCAGAAAACGAATGATGTCGCGGGAGACGGCACGACGACCGCGGTCGTCTTGGCGCAGGCAATGATAAACGAGGGGCTGAAACAGACCACGATGGGCGTCAATGCAATGGGAATCCGCATGGGGATTGAAGCGGCGGCAAAAGAGGTCGTTGACGCGCTCCGCGTTATCGCGAAGCCGATAAAAGATAAAAGCGAAATCGTGCAGGTGGCGACCATTTCCGCAGAGTCAGCCGAACTCGGAAAAATAATCGCCGATACCATCGGCAAAGTGGGGAAAGACGGCGTTGTGACGGTGGAGGAATCGCAGTCGTTGGGTATTGAATCGGATGTTGTGGAAGGGCTTGAGTTTGATAAAGGGTATGTGTCGCCCTACATGGTAACGAATGCCGAACGGATGGAGGCGGAGTATAAGGACCCCGCGATTCTTCTTACCGACAAGAAAATTTCTTCAATACAAGACATTTTGCCGCTTCTTGAAAAACTCGCGCAAACCGGCAGGAAAGAGTTGGTGATTGTCGCTGATGATGTGGAGGGAGAGGCGCTTGCGACCTTCGTCGTGAACAAGCTTCGGGGTGCCTTCAACGTGCTTGCGGTAAAGGCCCCCGGCTACGGCGACCGGAAAAAAGAAATGCTCGGAGATTTGGCGGTTGTCGTCGGCGGGCAGGTAGTTTCCGAAGACATCGGCGTCAAGTTTGAAAATATGAATCTTAATATGCTCGGCTCCGCAACCCGCGTCGTCGCGAAAAAAGACAGCACGGTCATTGTCGGCGGAAAGGGAAAGAAATCGGAAATTGAGAATCATATCGCGAAACTGAAGCGGCAGATTGAAACGACCGATTCCAGTTTTGATAAAGAAAAACTTGAGGAGCGTGTTGCGAAGCTTTCGGGCGGCGTTGCGGTCATCAAAGTGGGCGCCGCGACCGAGACTGAGATGAAGTACAAGAAACTAAAAATAGAAGACGCAGTAGCGGCGACAAAAGCGGCGATTGAAGAAGGGGTTGTGCCGGGCGGCGGCACCGCGCTCGTCAAGGCGGCACGGAAAGTGGCGGACAAAGGAGTCAAGGCGCCGAACAAGAGCTTTGAGAAAGAGTTCGCCGTTGGAGTCGCGATTGTCTTGAAAGCCGCCGAGGCGCCCCTGCGCCAGATTGCGGTAAATGCCGGCAAGGATGACGGCTCGGTGATTGTCCGCGATGTAGAGGAGGGAAGGGCGGCAAGCGGATATGACGCGGCGAATGACCGCGTGGTGGACGATATGCTTGCGGCGGGAATTATAGACCCGGTGAAGGTGACGCGTTCGTGTCTTCAAAACGCGGCATCCGCGGCGGCGATACTTTTGACGACCGAGGTTGCGATTGCGGATGAGCCAAAGGAGGAGAAGGAAGGCGC
>CAZYWN010000069.1:0-3216 GCA_964651525.1 uncultured Candidatus Saccharibacteria bacterium
CCCCTTTCCAGAAAACACTTCCTGGCTCTTCCCGTCAGTGAGCCGCGCGGAAACTCCAAGTCCCGGTTCTGTCTTGCCGGAGGCGAATACCGGGTCGCCGAATGATACCGACCGTGTGACGAAACCGATGATGGGACTGGCAAGCGGCACTATGTCAATATCAACGGCATCTTCCGTAAAATTTCCCGCTTTGTCATACGCGCGGACCGCCACTCTGTGCGGTCCCGGCGCTAGAATTGGCGCGGCGTGCTCTCCCGTGACGGAAATAATGTCATCATCCGTGTCAATCCTAAGAGCATATTTTTCAATGCCCGAAATGCCGTCGCTCGTTGCAAAAGAAAGTTCGGGAGACGGATTTTTCGTCCTGAATCCGTCTCGGGATTCAATCTTAAAAGGAAGCGGCGGAATGGTATCTATGGCAAGGCGGTAGTGCGCAGTCGTCCCCCATCCCACCGTGTTCCGAAAGCGCACATGGAGATATTGCACGCCGTTTTTGAGGCCTCCGAACATTTTGCTGTCAAATAATCCTTCGGATACCGTTTGAGGCGCAAATTGCGGATTATCGTTTAAGGCGGTGCTGACACCGGATACGTCCGCCGGCAAAGTCCACTGCACCAAAAAATCGGAAACAAGGTTGTGCCACTCCGAGGGGTCGGAATAGAGCGGTACCAAAAGAACGGGCTCTGCCGGAAGGCGCGTCGCGGCCGACGGCGTCCTTTCTATCGGCACGGGCGCCGGAAGCGACGGCCGCGGCGCTATGGTTTCCGGTACAATCTTGAATACGGCGGGCCTCATCGTTTCCAAAATGTTTGTGCCGCTTCCGTCTGAGGCGGTGATTGCGGCATCGCTTAAAAGGAGCGACGCTTCACCCGCTCCTTTTGCGGTAAATATCATCTTTAATATAGGAATTGATTTGCCGGAGACGCCGTTCGTAGTGCCCCCGATAAAGGTTATTTTCCCATCTGTATTTGAGAACTCGGGATTCTCCAGCCAAAAATTAAAAATTGAAGATGCGGGAGAATAATCAACCGCCTTTACGTGAAGGGTATCTTTTGAAAACTGGATGGTTGCCTGCGCCGCGTTAAATGCCTGCCCCTCGCTGTCCGCCTTAAACTCAACGCTAAAATCCTGACCGGTGCGAAATTCCCCGCTTTCCGGCGCAAAATAGAGAGTCGCCGCATCTGCGGCATACGGCAAGAAAAATGAAAATGATGCGATAAAAAGTCCGAAATAAAAATTTTTCATAATGCGTTCGCCTTTGGATTATTTATTGTAACGCTCTATATGTTTGTAAAAATACGCTTAAGTCGGAAATATCCGTCTTGCCGTCTTTGTTGAGGTCCAAGATGCCAGATGACCCCGGTTGTTCCTGCCAGCGGAATAGAAACACGCTCCAATCCTTCACATCCACAATGCCGTCTCCTGTGAAGTCGGCTTCAGGAATCGTAACGGCGACTACCGAAAATGATTTTGTGGGCGACCAATCGCTTTCTTTCTTGGCGCCGATATCCTGCTGTTTGACGCGGAATGAGTGTTTGCCAAACGGCAATCGCGCCGTGTTAATCAAAACCTGATATTTTCCCGCACCATCGGCGTTCGCTTCATAACTAATATCTTTCTCAAGCTGAATCAGAATTTTATTCCCCGGCGATGCATACCCGATTATTTTGATAAAATCCCCCTTCGTGACCGCTGTGCGATAGAGACCGACTGTCGGCGGCGTAAAAATATCTTTTTGAGTAAGTGAGTTTGAAACCGTGTCTATATTGTAAAACTTTGCCTGTGTCTTCCGCCCATCTTTATCTTCTATAACCAGCCCGTACGAATACTCGCTTTGGAAAATGCCCTGATAGGTTACGGAAAAATTCCCAGAGTCGGCATAGACCGGCTCTTGGCGAACCGGCTGTTCGGCTCGGTTATTTTTTTCAATTATCATTACCTTCGCCCCGGGATACGCGGTGCCGGAGAATGTGACCGTCGTTGGCGGAACACCCGGTTTTGGTTCAGCAGGGAGCGAGATGCGAGGGCAGCGTTGGTAATGGTTGAACGGTGCGCCGCCATTGGTAACCCTGAATATGTATTCCGCGCCCCACACAAAACTTTCCACTTCTCCCAGCGACCATTCGTATTCTGTTTTCTCGTTTTTCAAAAGATTCAATGACGGAGCCGAATTTGCGGAACTTGAAAGAAGCCCTGAAATAAATCCTGAACCGGCGGTAATTTGTTGCGTCGTAGGTGACATATCAGAAAACTGTACCGAATCTTGCAATCTGAATTTTCCATCGCCGGCAGTTATTTTCTGCCATCCGCTTGTGTCCGCGCAACTACTTTCTCCTCCAGCGCGTTTATATTCAATCTGTGGCGCAAGAACATCATTTTCTTGCTGTAAACGGATGCCGAATCGCAAACGGAATTTTCTTATGTATTCGCTCGGCTTGCCGATGCTCGGGACTGTGTTGGCTCCGAGATTCTCCGCGCCCCACCCTGTCGCTCCCGATTCTCCTCCATCATCATCGCGGAACCAAAAATCGGTCTGTATGAACTCTCCCAATCCTAAGAGGGCAAAAACAAGGTCCTGCGTAGAGCTGACATCAAGCCCCGTTCCTTCAGTATCCGAAAGTGAAAGCGCGACTATTTCCGCGACAGTGTCATTGATTTCCTTTGTTCCGATTCCATTGACGATATCAACAAGCCCCTCGCCGGTCGCCGAACCGCTCGCGACCAGCGTCACATCATTCTGATACGCCGTGTCAACCTGATTATTTTGTTTCCGCGCCTCTATTTGTACGGCAACCGGAACACTGACCACGCTATCCGAAGGGTCCACGATAAAAAACTTGACGGCTTCTGTCGGTTGCGCCGCATTTGCATAGAGTATCGCAAAAAAGAAGAGCGCGACTAGCAAAAAAAGTGTCGCCGTTTCCGTTTTCATTGTTTATGTTCTGCGCCCGAGCGAGGTTCTCGCGCAAAAAATTGCGTTATTTTTTCCACAATCTCCGCGACAGGATGCTGGCTCTTTACAATATAGTCGTTTGCGCCGAGTTCAAAACCTTTCTTGATATCGTCATCACTCCCGAGCTGGGTGAGAATAATGACCGGAATTGCTTTTGTCTCCGGCGATTTCTTAATGTCCTCCAGAATTTCAAATCCGTGCCTTCCGGGAAGCAGAAGGTCAAGAAGAACAAGGTCGGGGTTCATTTTCCTGATATCTGCGGC
>CAZYWN010000070.1:0-3199 GCA_964651525.1 uncultured Candidatus Saccharibacteria bacterium
TCATTTGTATATTGGTATCTTTAATTTTATGCACGGTATTGACAAATGGTTTTTCGGCTGCGTTATTCTCCTTACCATCGCCGGATTTTTTATATTCTTCTCCGCGTCTCTCGGCCTTCTCGCCCGCGATGGCGCCCGCTTTTCCGGAGTTCTCATGAGCCAGTTTTCAAGTCTTGTCTTGGGAGGGCTCTTATTTTGGTTTGCCCTGCGTCTTCCTTACAAATTTCTCCACAAGTACTCGCTCTATATTTTTCTTGCGACACTTTTTCTCACCGCGGCTGTTTTCATCCCCGGCATCGGCGCGTCGCACGGAGGAGCGACTCGATGGCTTTTTATCGGGCCGTTTTCTTTACAGCCCGCGGAATTTCTTAAGTTGGGGTTTGTGTTGTATTTCGCATCGTGGCTTTCTGCGGTTAAGACACAAGTACGGTCTGTCTCTTTTGGCCTCGTTCCGCTTATAATAATAATAGGGCTTGTTGGTTTCATCCTATTGAAACAACCTGACACGGGCACATTCGCCGCTATTCTCGGTGCCGGACTCGCTATGTTTATTGCGGGGGGAGCGCCGTGGAAATACGCGTTCACTTTGGGAGCGGGCGCGCTCTCCGGCGTAGCGCTCCTCGCGGTGCTGCGTCCGTATGTGCGTGACCGCTTGCTTGTATTTTTCAATTCAACGCTTGACCCGCAGGGAGCCGGTTATCAGATCAAACAATCGCTTATCGCTGTTGGCTCCGGTGAGATTTTTGGCAGAGGGTTCGGACAAAGTATCCAGAAATTCAATTTCTTGCCCGAACCGACGAACGATTCTATCTTTGCGGTCTTTTCTGAAGAGTTTGGTTTTCTGGGGAGCGTAGTCCTCGTCTCCGTTTTTGTTTTTTTTGCGCTCCGCGGCCTTATGCTCTCGCGCCGCGCGCCTGATTATTTCTCTCGACTAACCATTGTCGGTCTTGTTATACTGATAGCGGGTCAAGCATTTTTAAACATTGGTTCAATGCTGGGGGTGCTCCCGTTAACCGGTCTGCCGCTTCCTTTTGTAAGCCATGGCGGAACGGCGCTTATGATGACGCTTTTCAGTGTGGGGCTTGTATTAAACATGTCGCGGAGCAGAATATAAGATACCAATATACGAATAGGTACGAATGATACGAATGGCTACAAATGTGACGTTTTAGGTATTCGTATTCATTCGTTGCATTAGTATTCATTAGTATATTTGTATCTTACATTTTTATGAAAATTTTACTTACCGGCGGGGGGACAGCAGGGCATTTTTATCCTCTTATTGCCATAGCAGAAGAAATAAACAAGATAGTGGCGCAGGAGAATTTTTTGCGTCCGGAGATTTATTATGTCTCCGTTGACCCCTATGACGCCAAAGCTCTTTTTGATAATGGAATTACGTTTCGGCGCGTTTTTTCTGGAAAGGCGCGCGTCTATTTCTCCCTCTTTAATTTTTTTGATATATTTCGTCTCGCAGTCGGCGTGGGGAAGGCGCTGTGGGACATGTATCTCATCTATCCTGACGTTGTGGTGAGCAAGGGGGGATACGCAAGCGTCCCCGCCGTGCTTGCCGCGCGTTTTTTTGGAATCCCCATTATCATTCATGAATCTGATTCTGTGCCGGGGAGGGCAAACCATTGGGCGGGGAAATTCGCGGAACGAATAGCGGTATCATGGCCGGAGGCGTTCGGTTATTTTCCAAAAGAAAAAACAGCTCTCACGGGACAACCGGTGCGAGCGCAAATACTCACGCCGGAAAAACATGGCGCGCGCGAGTTTCTTAAACTTCGGGAAGGGGCCCCCGTCATCCTTGTTCTCGGGGGTTCACAGGGGGCGAAGCGCTTGAACGAAGTCCTCCTGAGCATTCTTCCGAAGATTGTTTCTTCATACCAGATAGTGCACCAAACGGGAAAAAAGAATTATGACGATGTCGTGAATATTGCGAACGTTGTTTTAAAAGACTCGCCACATAAAGACGCATACAAGCCGTTTGATTACCTAAATACTCTTGCTATGAAAATGGCGGCAGGGGCGGCAGATGTAGTGATTTCTCGGGCCGGTTCTACTATATTTGAAATTGCGGCATGGGGGAAACCCTCTATCCTTATCCCGATACAAGAAACCAACGGCGACCACCAGAGAAAAAACGCGTTTAACTATGCGAGAAGGGGAGCCGCAATCGTCATAGAAGAAAAAAACTTAACCCCCGGCGTTTTTTTGTCGGAAGTGGAGAGGCTCATGGGCGACGCGCCGCTTCGGGAGAAAATGGCGAGTGAGGCGCAAAAATTCTTTGAGCCCGACGCCGCGCGGAAGATTGCGCGGGAGGCGATAAAAATTGCGCTGGCGCACCAATAAATTTAAGATATAACATTTATGATTTAAGATTTTAACTTTTAAATTTTTTAAAATCATAAATCTTATATCATATATCTTAAATTCCATCGTGACAGTATAGTCAACTAAAAAGAATAATACTATCTAGATAAAATGTTCCCCCAAAAAATAAAGGTTGTGACCCGTTTCGCCCCGTCTCCCACGGGGTTCTTTCACATCGGCTCGGTGCGTACGGCGCTTTTTAATTACGCGTTTGCCCGCAAGAATGGAGGAACGATGGTATTGAGGATTGAGGATACTGACCAGGAGCGGTCTAAACAGGAATATGAGGACGATATTATCGCAACGTTACAATGGCTTGGCATTGCGTATGATGGGCCGTATCGTCAATCGGAGCGAGTGGAGATATACCGGAAATATCTCGCTCAGCTCAAAGAGGGTGGTTATGCGTACGAATCAACAGAAGAAAAAGGCGCGGTAATACGGTTTAAAAATCCAAATAAAAAAGTGGCGTTCCACGACATCATCCGCGGCGACATAGAGTTTGATACCTCCGACCTCAAAGATTTCGTTGTCGCGCGTTCAATGGAGAGCCCCCTCTATCATCTCGCGGTCGTTATTGATGATTACGAAATGGGGATTACCCACGTCATTCGCGGAGAAGACCACATCTCAAATACGCCCCGCCAGATACTTATTCAGGAAGCGCTCGGTTTCCCCAAACCGCTCTATGCGCATTTGCCGCTTGTGCTTGCTCCTGATAAAAGCAAGCTTTCAAAAAGAAATTCCAAAGGCATTCTGATACGGGCATTGGATTATCGGAAAGCAGGGTTTCTCCCCGAAGCGATTCTGAATTTTTCTGCCC
>CAZYWN010000071.1:0-3164 GCA_964651525.1 uncultured Candidatus Saccharibacteria bacterium
GTAAATGTTTTATGTTTCAAGTTTTATGTTTCATTTTTAAGTTTTTATTAGGTGAATTAGGAATTAGGTGAATTAGGACTTTTTAATGGATTAGCGGCAGTATACCTCATCCGTATCTCCTCTTCAACCTCCGCCCGCGATCTGCCGTATTTCTCGTACGACAATGTACGGAGCGCGTCTATTTGAGCCGCATCGCCCTCTTCAGGCGGGAAGAGCGCCAAACTGAACGGCTTCATCGGGCGCCCTGCAGAAAGAAGCTTCGCGTAGGCGTTAAAGTTGTCCAGATTCAAAAGGTCGTGCGCCGTTATCGCGGGCTCAAATTGCTTCTCCAAAAACTCGGCATCTTCCGCGCCGACACGGAATGCGGCGAGCGAACCGACGTTACCGAATACCGCGTCCCGTATCCTTTCCTCAAGCTGGGCGATAAACTGGTGCGCCATCGTGAGGGAAAGATTGTATTTCCGCGCCTCCGAGAGAATGGTCGTGATAGAGTCGGTGGTGATGTTTTGAAACTCGTCAATATAGAGATAAAACGGCGGGAGCGTTCCTTTCGCCGCGTCCACGCGCGAGAGCGCCGCCATAAGAATTTTCCCGACGATGATAAGCCCCAAAAGATGCGCGTTAATGTCGCCCAAACGCCCCTTCGCAAGGTTTATGAGAAGTATTTTCTTGTCGTCCATTATTTTCCTGAAGTTGAGCGATGATTTTTCCTGCGCGATAATGGGGCGTAGATATTCGTTCGCCATGAATACGTCAAACTTGCTCGTGATATACGGCACAATGTTTTCAAGCGCCTGCTCGCCTCCCGCTTTTTCCGCGATTTCACTCCAGAACTGGACGACGACGGGATTTTTTGCTCGGGAAAGCTTCAGCGCACGGAACGTTTTGTCTGATAGCACGCGCGAGATATCAAGAAGCGTCGCGCCTGACTCAGGGTCTTCAAGGACGAGGAGCGCGGCGTTTCTGAAATACTGCTCAAACATCGGCCCCATGGATTCCGGCACCGCGCCGTATAGTTTTTGGAAAATGCTAAAGAGCTCGTTCACGACAAATGTTTTTTGTTCCGGATACCGCTCATCAACTTCAAGCATATTGAGCCCTATCGCGCGCTCGGTATAGGATGGGTCAAAGTAAATCACGTCTCCCTGCCGCTCCGGCGGCACAAGGGAAAGTACGTCAAGGATGTCCGAGCCGTGCGGGTCAATCATGCACACTCCCTCTCCTTGCCGCATGTCTTCAACAATCATGTTCTTCAAAAGTGTCGTCTTGCCGGTGCCGGTCTGCCCGATGCAATAAAAATGGCGGAGGCGATCTTCTTTGCCGAGGTATATATTCGTTTCCGCGTTTCTATACCGATTGATGCCCAAAAGCGTCCCCTCTTTTGCCGCTTCTACCGGAAGCGGCACACTGGCGGCTTTCGCCTGCTTAAACCGCGGCGCGGCAACCTCTCCTTGCGGGAAATGAAGAAGGGAAGTGAGTTCGCGGAGATTCAACTGGATGCGCGCGTTGTCCTTATACTCACGGAATGAGAAATCGCGGAGGAGCCCCTGAAGCCTCCACCCTGCTGATTCTTTAAACAAGAGCGCGTTCCCGCGCGTGTTCTCAAACTGGTTGAACGCGGACTCAATATGCGAACGGATTTCTTCCGCGCGGTCTTTGTTTCCCGCGGAAACAATAATGCGGAGGTTCGCGGCAACAATAGGGGTTGCAACCTTGCGTTCAATATTTTCCACGACTATCTGGTCAACGCTCAGCGGTTCCTGTTTCTTTTCTTCGTTTTTCGGCATATCCACATACATCTTTTTTCCGAGAAAGAACGCGCCGAACTCTTTTTTCAGTATCTGCCACACCGAATAAGGAATGTTCGTCGCCTCTTCAACGGACGCGCCTTTCCTTATGGAGGAAAGAGCATCCTGATATTTCTTAACAAACACATCCCCGACCGGATGGACGACGAGCTGAATCGCAGCGCCTTCCCCTTTTTCTTTGATATTGGAAAACGCGTTCAAGAGAGCGTGCAGAGGGTCGTAATCAAACTGGTCGTAGGTCTTGAGCGGAAAAATTTCCTTGCGCGCAAAAAACGCTTCCGCGCCGACAGCAACTCCTCCTTCAGTAAAAATATTGTAGTCGTTTTTTTGTTCCCTCACTTCCGCTTTGGGAAAAATGGCGAGAGCTTGTTTTTCAAAAAGTTCCTTTGCGGTATCGGGAACAGCGACATAAAAAATAAGCTCCTCGCCAATGCCGGGAAGCGCCAACTCAAGCGTATAATGCCCCGCATCACCGCGCGGCGTTCGCGCCCCGAGGTTCTGCATACCGGCATAAAACTGCTCCATCCCCGAAAGAATCTCCTTCAAAGGACGCTCCGCTCCTTCCATCTCCGTCCCAGGAAGCGTCACCTCATAGAGCGTCATCCTAAGCGGGAGCCATTCCCTCCCGTTCGTGTGTCGCGCCGCAGCCACTTCTCCATGCTTCACATACTGGACCAGCATGCGGTGGAAATCGTCCTCAAGATGAGGATTATTTAATTTCTCCAAAACGGTAAGCGCGTTTTTAAGACCCTTCGTTTCAAGAAGGGAAAGAAGTTCCTTCATCTGAATATCGTGCTCCTCGGAAATAAGCCCGAGCGTCAGTTGCTCCGCTTCTTCTTCTTTGAGGGAATATTTCTTTTCAAGAACATTTCTCGTTTCTTCGCGTCCATAGCGCGTCGCCTCTTCCCGCACAATCCGTTCGCTTTCCGGAGAGAATCCTTTTTCTTTGAGTAATTCTTCTTTCGCTTCCACACGCTCGCGAAAAGCGCCGAACTCTTCGGCGGGGCTTCTAAAACGAGGAGTTTCCGGCTGTGGGGACATTATATACAGTATATCGTATGTTGTATGTAGTATGTAGTATATTGCTCTTGATAATGTAGGAAAAGAAAAAAATTCTAATTCACCTAATTCCTAATCAAACCCCAATGACCAATTCCCAATGTCCAACCAAACCCCAAGTTCCAAAACCCAATAAACGGTTTTTGGGATTTATGGTTTGGGATTTTTATTAGGTGAATTAGAAATTAGATGAGTTAGGAATTTATCTTTGTGATGACTTCGGCTCCTCTGGAGGTTATCAATATCGTATCCTCAAAATGCGCCGCGAGAGAGCCGTCTTTCGTCACATAGGTATAG
>CAZYWN010000072.1:0-3148 GCA_964651525.1 uncultured Candidatus Saccharibacteria bacterium
CCGCCTCGTGATGAGTGGGACGTGCTTATTGAAGGCGATGGCGGTGAGGAGAAATCCAGTGTATAGTCGCTTCATCGGCGGCACGGCGGGCCGCACTTTCGGGCTATAGCGTAATGGTAGCGCACACCCTTGGCCTCGCACTAAAATTTTCGGGCTGTAGTACAGCGGCAGTATGCACCCTTGGGGTGGGTGTGACCCGAGTTCGACTCTCGGCAGCCCGACAAAAAACTCAAGGCCCGTCCCTGCCAGCCGGTAGGCTTACCCCCGCGTATCCACAGGGTGGTATTTTGTAAGAAAAACGGTCCCATTTCGTCTTTACTTTATATCGGCGAATGAATCCCGAAACACAGTTTCTCAAGGCATTTGACGAGTACGCCGATGCTCTTTTTAGGCATTGTTTTTTCCGCGTGTCTGACAGGGAGGCGGCGAAAGACATCGTGCAAGATGTGTTCGCGCGCGCGTGGGACTTTGTCCGCCTCGGAAAAGAAGTGCGGGACTACCGCGCACTTCTGTACCGGATAGCGGGCAACCTTATCGTTGATTTCTACCGGAAGAAAAAAACCGTTTCTCTTGAAGACCTCGGAGACAAAGAGAAAAATTCTCTTTTTTATGACGAACGCAGCACGCGAGAGGTGCAAGACGATGTGCGCGGTGTCCTTGCGGCGATACAGACGCTTTCGGAGCCGTGTCAAAAAGTGATTACGATGCGTTACATAGACGAGCTTTCGCCAAAAGAAATCGCCGCGGCGCTGGAAGAAAAAGAAAATGCCGTATCGGTGCGTCTTCATCGGTGCGTGGAGAAACTTCGCGCCAGCATAACAATACGATGATACAATTAGAAGACATTTTAAAAAATATCCGCGAAAATATCTCGTTCTCAAAAAACGAGAAGAGAGCATTGCGTGAGCGTCTCGCGGCATACGCGAAGTTCCATCCGGTAAGAATGGAGGAGTCGGCGCGTCTATTAGGACAGAAGTCGCCATTTTACGACTTTTCATTATTATTATTTTTACGCAAAAGAACTATGCCAATCGTACTTATTTTAGCGCTTATGTTCGGTGGCGGCGGGGTTTCCTATGCCGCGGAGGGAGCGGTGCCCGGGGACGCGCTCTACCCCATAAAAGTGAGCGTGAACGAAACCGTGCGCGACCTCGCCACGCTCTCGCCTGAAGCAAAAGCAGACTGGGCGGCGCGCCTGGTGGAGCGGCGGCTAGAGGAGGCAGAGAAGATTACCGCGGAAACAGGCGCGCTTACGCCCGCCGCGCAGGATGTTATTGAAGAAAAAATAGAACGACATATTGAGCGGCTTGAAACGCATCTTTCTCGCGTGGAAGAGAAGAAGAATGTCGCTGGCGCGGCGGAGATTTCCGCAAAACTTGAAATAACGCTCCGCGCGCATATAGCGGTACTGGAGAAAGCGCAGAGCGCGGGGGGTGTTGCGACACTTGCCGCAGGGGCGCCCGCGGCCGCAACGGAAGACGCGGACGGCGCGGAGAAAGCGTTCTCCGCGGAGCGCGTCAACACGCTCGTAATCAAGTTGGGCGAGAGCGCGGAGAAAATCGCCGAGCGTCGCGAAGCGCACCTCTCCTCAATCGCACTTGAAGACGCGCCGAACCGCGAAGAGGCGGCGAAAAACCAGAAAGAAGTCGCCGAAAAGAAAATTGCAGAGCTTACGCGAACTCTTGAAGCGGAAAAAGCGGACCTTTCCGACGACATAAAATCTCGTTTTGACGAAGGGGTTGCACAAATGAAAGAAGCGTTCCGCAAGGGCGAGGAAGCGCTTACGGCGGGTGCCTACGGCGAAGCATTCCGTTATTTCCAGGAAGCCGGCGCGCTCGCGCAAAAACTCACCATTTTCTTGCGGTCGGCAAAAGACCACGGCGTTACTGTTTCCAACCGTGAGGCGTTCACAAAACCCCTCGTGCGCCCTGCTGTTTCGGCACTCCTGCACCCAGAGACGGGCGTAAGCGTACTCCCCGTTGACGGATCGGTAAACGACGCGACGCGGAAGGACCTTGCCGAGGCGATGCTCCGCAAGGCGTCCGTGTATCTTGAAGAAACAAAACAATTATTTACAGAGCACGGCGACAAGCTCCCCGATGACCTCTCTAAGCGCGCGCGCGGCGCAGTCGCCGATGCGGAAGACCTTATCACAAAAGGCAAGCGCGCCTACGACGCGGAAGACTACGGCGCCGCCTATCTTTCCGGACAAAAGGCAGTCAATCTTTTGAGCGAGGTTCAGCAATTTATCCGCAAATATATTGCAAGCTCAACGACCACGGTTGGCGAAACCGTCGTCAATGACCTAACGCGCGCGCATGATGCCGCACAGGGCGCTCTTGAAAAAGCGAAGCGGGCAATTTCTTCTTCCTCCGCGGGAGGTGACGTCATTCACAAGGCGAAATCTCTCTATGAAGAAGCGCACCTCGCCTTCTCGCAAGGAGAGCGCGCGGCGAAAGCGGGCGAGCCGAAAAGTGCGATTGAGTTTTTCAAGAAAACAGCCCGCATCGCCGAAGAAATCATCTCTCTCGTTTCTGGCGGCACGATAGGGATAAAACCGGTTCCCATTCCCGCGCCGACCCCCATTCCTTTGCCTGCTCCTATTGTCTGCACCAAGGAATACGCTCCGGTGTGCGCTTCGGTTGAGACGGGCATCGTCTGCATTACGACCCCATGCGAAACAGTTGCGGAGAAAACTTTCGGCAACGCGTGTGAAGCGCGCGCCGCAGGAGCGAAGGTTCTGTATAAAGGAGTGTGCACGGTAAACACAACCACGAAAACCGATACCTCGTCGTCTGCGGAGACGAGCACAGAAAAAGCGACGGTAACTGGGACTGTAGAGGTACAAGCGGATACGACAACCACAAAAACGGAAGTTCTTCCGGTAAAAGAAGCGACCTCCGTGACAAACACGACAGAAGTAAAAACAGAGGAGGTTAAAACAGACAGTTCACGATCCTATACTTATTAAAAACAAAGAAACAACAAAACAAAAAAGCAATGAAGCGTTAAAAACAACCCCGCTCAAAGCGGGGTTGTTTTTAACTGGAAATACCAATATGATTGAGGGGCGCATGGGCGGCTAGCTCAGTGGCAGAGCGTTCGCTTCACACGCGAAAGGTCAAAGGTCCGATCCCTTTGCCGCCCA
>CAZYWN010000073.1:0-3111 GCA_964651525.1 uncultured Candidatus Saccharibacteria bacterium
TATGCGCTTCAACAACCGGCTCATATATTTCTTTGTATGCGCCGTAATCCGGAAACTCGGCGGGGGAATACACGAAGTTCCGTTCACCGGTTTCCCTTGCTACTTCATAGACAATTGAGGGAGATGCGACGATAAGATGCGCCTTAAACTCACGTTTCAGCCGTTCAAGAACGATTTCCAAATGAAGCATCCCCAAAAAACCGGAGCGGAACCCGCGGCCGAGAACCGGCGAGAGCTCTTCTTCAAAGGCAAGCGAGGGGTCTTCCAGTTTCAACTCCTCCAACGCCATTTTGAGCGCGGAGAAATCATCTTGACCTTCAGGAAAAAGCGACGCCCACACGACCGGCTGGGGGTTCTTGTAGCCGGAAAGCGCCGGCGCGGGCGAAAGAAACGAGGTCACGGTGTCGCCCACGACCGCGCGCGCCGCTTCTTTCACACCGGTCACGACATAGCCTATTTCGCCCGCGTGAAGTTCGGCCGTTTCAAACTGCGCCGGACCCAACGTTCCGACTTCAAGCGCCTTGAACCGCATACCGGTAACCGCAAACTTTAGGTCATCCCCTTTTTTGAGCGCGCCGGAAAAAACACGCACATAGACGACAATGCCGCGGTGAGTTGAATATTCAAAGTCAAAAACGAGCGCGCGAACCCCATCTTTTTCTTCCCGCGACGGAGGAATACGCGCGACAATTGCTTCCAAAAGCTCCGGCACCCCTGCCCCCGTCTTGCCTGACACGCGAAGCACTCCCCGCGTCTCCACGCCGAGAAGCCGCGCAAGTTCTTCCGCAACCTCCTCTGTTCGCGCGAGCGGCGAGTCGGTTTTTGAAACGACGGGGATAATCGTAAGTCCGAGTTCGCGCGCCATCTCAAGCACGGATAATGTCTGCGCCTGCACGCCCTGCGTCGCGTCCACGAGAAGAAGCGCGCCATCAACCGCCTTCAGGGCGCGAGAAACCTCATAGGCGAAATCTATATGGCCGGGAGTGTCTATTAGATTCAGGGTATAGGGTTCAGCGTTGAGGGTGTAGGACATGCGGACGGGCGTCATTTTGATGGTGATGCCTCGCTCGCGCTCAAGGTCCATCGTATCAAGCGCTTGTTCGCGCATCTTGCGCTTTTCTATCGTCCCCGTCAGCTCAAGCATCCGGTCGGCCAAGGTTGATTTTCCGTGGTCAATATGCGCAATTATACTGAAGTTTCGTATGTTTTTTGATGGTTGTTCCATTTTTGTTCTATTATTTCACTACGATATATCGTAGTGAAAGGCTTTTTTGTTTTTTCTTTCCCTAGTGGCTAAACCCTAGTGGCTAACTTACAAATCCATTTGGTCCGGCGCAATCGGCCGTGCGCGCCGCCAGAAGCGACGCGAGAGCGCGCTGGATACTTCACGGAGTTCGTTATTCCCCATCAAAAAAAGAACGAAAATCCCGGCGAAGATGCCGAGCGCTCCCGACAAAGACCCCTGCGCAAAGATGCCCCAAAAAGTGTTGAGGTCAAATATATCGTCAAAAACGCGAAGAAACTGAAACGCGACAAACCCCGCGATGACGGACGCGGAGAAGCTGTGCCGAAGGGTAACCGAAAGTTCTCCATATTCTTTATGCGCCGCGCCGTCAAGAGATACCGGTTCAAAATCGCGCGTAAACACAAACCAGAGAAGCGCGCCGTTGACGAGCATGCCGAGCGAAAACGCGAGCGGGAGCATCAATACCGCGGTGCCTTCTATGCCGGACACGCGAAGAAGCGATTCAATAAAATATTTAAAGAAATCATTAAAACCGAACGCGAGGAGAAGAAGCACGGCAAACACAATGACGAGCGCGGAAGAAAAAAGATTAATGACAAGAGGTTTTTTTGTGAATCCAGCCGCATAATATCCCCTCACAAAGAGAAGCACGAGGCTCTGGGCAATAATTGACAGCGCAAAAAGCGCGAGAGCGGCTGCGGTAAGGCGCGTCTCTGCCCACCCGAACTCTCCCGTCCCAAAGATGGTGCGAACAATCTGCGCGCGAAGCACAATAAAAAGAACGAGTACGGGAAACGACCAAAAAACGATGTGCCGCGCTGCAGAGAGTATCTGCGCGACAAACGCGCCGCGGTCGCCATTTGAAAAAAGCCGCGTGAGCGTCGGGAACGCGGCCACCGAATAACTGATACCAATAACGGAAAGCGGGACCGCCTGCAGATTGTAGGAAAGGTTGAAGACGGCGATAGAGCCTTCCTCCATAAGAGAGGCGCCGGCAGTGAGAACAAGAATAACAAGATGGCTCACCGAAACAGTAATGGTACGCGGGAAAGAAAGGAGAAATACTTCTTTTATTTCTTTCCAATCAAAGGAAAAAGTAAGCGACGGAATAAACCCGTTTGAGAGGAGCACCGGCAGCTGCACCAGCATATGGAATGCCGCCCCCAGAAGCACGCCGTACGCAAGCCCGGAAAGTCCGAACAAGGGATAAAGAAAAATGATGCCGAAAACAATGCCGAGGTTATAGAGAAGCGGCGCCAAAGCGTAGATGAAAAAACTGCGAAGCGATTGCGTGACGCTTGCGAAAAGACCGGAAAGTCCCAGAAGAAAGGGCGAGGCCATCATAATCCGGCTTATCGCGATAAGCGCGTCGCGGTCGGCGGCGGAGAAGCCGGGCGCAATTATTTTCGCGAAGAAGGGCATCAAGAAAAACCCAATGATGCTTGCCGCCGCCATTGTCCAGAAAAAAAGCGTGAACATCCTTTGGAAAAAAATTTTTGCGCGAAGGCGGTCAGGGAGACGCTCTACGATAAAGGGAATCAACACCGCGGAGGCGACAAGGGAGGCAAGCGACACATATAAAAAATCGGGGATGCGGAACGCCGCGTAATAGACGTCCAATTCGGCGCTCGCGCCGAAATTGTGCGCGAGGAGACGGTCGCGGAAGAGCGCAAGGGCCTTTGAACCGAGCGCGAATACCGCAAGGAGAAAAGCGGCCTCGTGGAGGCCGCTTATTTCCTGTGAAAAAAATTTGAATAACCGCTGTACCATCTGACAATCCTTACTCCTCTATCGGCGGCTCGTCAAGGACTGCCGCGGCGGCTTTTGCGAGAGGCGCGCGTCCACTCTTGAGATTGGCGATTATG
>CAZYWN010000074.1:0-3034 GCA_964651525.1 uncultured Candidatus Saccharibacteria bacterium
CTGTGGTAAACGCGAAGCAAGGTCCGGCCTTGCCCTCCGAAGGAGGGTCCGCCTCCGGCGGAAGGGCGATGGGAAAAGGCCTGACCTTGGGAGCGTTTTCCACAGATGCGCAAAACCTATCGCGCCAGTTTTTAGACACCGCAAAAGTCATTGTCCTCGCCGCGATACTCGTCCTCGGTATGCAGTACGTGTTTGCATGGACGGGTCCGACAGCGCCGCCGACAGGAGGCAACCCAGAGCCGCCGGTGAATGTGGGCAATAATCCGCAAGTCAAATTAGGCGAGCTTGGCGTAAACAAATTGACAGCCGGTTATATTGAGAGTATCGCCTCTGGCTTCACCAATACTTTTGCTGGGCCCATCAGCGCCGCCGCGATTTCTGGTTCAAGTTTAAGCGCTGGTTCCGGCGCCATCACCGGCGGGAGTTTGAATGTCGGAACAGGTGTGGTGACCGGCGGGCAGGGGACATTTTCCGGCGGGGTGAAAGTAGGTGATGATGACCGTAATACAATTCACTATTTCCAGATTGATACTTATTCAGGTAGTGAGGGGTGTACACAAGAGTCCGATTTGGGAAAAATGTTTTTTAGACCGAACAACCATACAATTTTTGTGTGTGATTATTCAACCCCCCCCGATGTTCATTGGCAAGGACTTATTTTGGTGCCGCCCCCCGCATAGTTTTTGAGTTTCCTAAAGGTGTACATCTAATTTCAATACATCATGAATATACCGAAAAATACTGGCCTAAAAAAGAAAGCGATGCCGCTATATCCGTTGGCTTTTATATTGATTGCCGTAAGCGCTTTTCTTTTTTCTCCGGTCCGTGTTCGTGCGGATGTATTCAACGAAAACGATTATGTTCGCAATGCGTATGGAGTTGAATTCCAAAATGAAACTGATGCAAATTATCCTGCATACACGCTTGATTACATAAAAACCGGTAACGGCGGCTTGAAACTTAGAACAGGGAATGTGTACGGTCCAGCGGGTAATAACAGTTCTCCTTTTAATGTCGCGCGTCTCGGCATCGGCAAAGACCCGACGGCAGAACTGGATGTCCTCGGCACTATCGCGGGAAATATTCTCCAGCTTTTTAGTAGCCCAAGCGGACTTGGGCAGATTCAATTTAACGGCACGAATTTTCAATGGAGGTCAGGCGCTACTGGTGCATGGAACGAATTTGGCGGCTCCATCACGGGCGGCGACTGCCCCGCGGGGCAGTTTGCGACAGGAGTGAATGCGGACGGCACGCCGAAGTGCGCGGAGGAAGGAGACGCAAGCATGACAAACGAAATTCAGGATGTCATCACAAATCGCGGGCTTGAGCGAGACGCAGCAAATAATTTTGGCCTAGTAAGCACCTGCGCGACGAGCGAGATTCTCAAATGGAACGGCACCGGATGGTCCTGCGCCGCGGATTCCGATTCAGACGTGTGGTCTGCTATAACTGGCGGCATAAACTATCCTGGCGGTACGAATAAAGTCGGCATCAATGACGCCGTTCTTTCCGATACCCCCGCCCTTCTCCAAGTCGGCGGTTCTGGATATTTTGCGAACGACATTGGCGTCGTAGGCAAAGGAACATTCGGCGGCGCGATTGAGTCGCTGGGCGGCGCGAGATTCCCAAGACAACCGGGGACGAATATAACACCCGGACGCGGTCCTTCAATTTCCCTTGAGTCGCCTTCAAATAATGTAACGACAAGCAAAGGCACACCCGATTTTTGTGATATAGGTGAATGTCCTTCAGACAACACGCCGAGCGGAGATATAGATGCTCAGTATGTGTGCCCCGCGGGAAGTGGCGGTTCGTTTTACAGCATGGACGTCTTCTTGAGCGGCACCGAAAGATGGCACCAGACAATCACGTGCGTTGCAGGAACAGATTCGTATTCCTTAAGCACAAATGCCGGCACGCTTGAGTTTACGAATACTTCAGGCGTCGTTAAATTAAACCTTAACCAAAATGGCAACGTTTCTTTCTTCGGTTCCCTCATCATTCCCGGCGGCTCATCCGGCAATGTGCTTACGAAAAACGCCGACGGCACCGCCTCATGGCAGCCATCATCTTCCGGCGCGGACCAGTGGGGGACGCAAGTGGTGCAAAGAGACGCTTCTCTCAAGGGGAACGGGACGACGGGAACGCCCTTGGGGCTCATGGCATGTTCTCTAAACGGGCAGGTTCTCAAATGGAACGGCACGGGCTGGGGCTGCGCGGCTGACGACAGCGGCGGCGGCTCTGTGTGGAGCAGCCCTGACGCGAACGGGAGAATTTCCTACACCGGCGGCAATGTCGGCATCGGGACAACGAACCCAACCGGAAAACTGGAAATTAATTCAACGCAAAATGTCACGCAAGCGGCGGCGACTATCTATAATTCCGACTCCAACACCGTCTCCGGGCTTGCGAGCGGGCACCCGATACAAATAGGTGACTATATTACCCTCGGCGGGCAGGGTCCGTTTTCGGTAACAAGCCGCGGCGGCGCGTCGGTTGATATTAGCGGCGCCTTTAGCGGAACTGTCGCCAACCAAAATTCGTACACGCTCCTAAAAAGAAATCTTCTCGGCGGGGGGAATACCTATGCGGGGAACATCATCACCGGAAAAGTTGACGCGAATACGATTCAAATAAGGACTGGCGCGGCGGCGGGCAAGTTTCTCAAATCAACGGACACAAGCGGCAACGCCGTTTGGGACACCGTTCCCGCGGCATACACGGACGCGAATGTGGAAACATGGGCAGAAGCAAAATTGGTTGATGGCGACTTCAGCGCGTCGCCATCTACGGCAAAAATAAAATCCGCGCTTCTTCCCGCGCTTGCGATTACGGACACTTTCCCTATTACAGTCGCCAATTCCGACACGCCGGCGAAGTGCCAAACAGCCATTACCGGCTTAACTGCCGCAAACAAAGGTGATGTCGCCATCTGCGCGGGCATCAACAAAACATATATCCTTACCGTTGAAGGCGGCAGAGCGACATTCAGCAACTGGAGCGAAATCAAAGCGCCGAATCAGGTGACGAGCGT
>CAZYWN010000075.1:0-3001 GCA_964651525.1 uncultured Candidatus Saccharibacteria bacterium
GCCCTAATCCGGAGCCAAGAGGACCGGACGTAGTTTCTATTGAAAGAAGCCGCTCACGCTCGGGATGCCCCTGCAAGCGCGTCCCAAACTTGCGCAAAGTTTTCAATTCTTCAAGAGGGAAATAGCCCGCGTGCGCCATCACCGCGTAACGCACCGGCGAAATGTGCCCGTTTGAAAGAATAAGGCGGTCGCGGTCTTCCCACGCGGGGTTCTTAGGGTCGTGATTCAAAACATGAAAATAGAGCGCGGTAAAAATATCCGCCATACCCAAAGGACCCGCGGTATGCCCCGAACCCGCCGCGACAAGCGACTCAATGACGGATATGCGCACGTTATTCGCTTTTTCCTCGAGCTCCTTTAATTTTCCATTATGTAGATAGGGCATGTTTGAGTTTATAAGTTCCGCTCGCTTTGCTCGCTTAATAAGTTTGATAAGTTTGATAAGTTTCCGCGCTATCGCCTTATTCAACTTATCTCACTTATTACCTTATTCAACTTATCTAACTTGCTTAAACTTTTCTATCGCCTCTTCTATATCCTCACTCTTCCATAGTGCCGAGCCCGCGACAAGACGATTCGCGCCCGCTTCAATGAGTCGCGGCGCGGTTTCCAAAGACACGCCGCCGTCAACGCTTATTGTAACATCAGGATATTTTTCGCGAAACTCTTGTATCTTTTGAATCACCCGTTCGTCAAACGGCTGTCCCTGATAGCCGATTTTTGCGATGCCCATAAATTGCACGAAATCAACATCGCGCATCCACGGGTCAAGCAATTCGCTTGGCGTTTCTAGGTCAATCGCGATGCCGATTTCGCGCGGCGCGTAGAAAGAGTCCTCTTCCTCTCGCGCGTGCGCGCTATCTTTCGTCAGTGAAAGAATTTTAGGGAGCGCATCCGTACTCTCAATGTGCACAATCACGCGCCGCACTCCGGCGTCAAACCAATTTTTGATTTCCGTTTCCGGATTCGCGACCATTAAATCAACCTCAAAATCCATCTCCGCCCATGCATCCAAGCTCTCGTCCCCCGCCGCAAGCCGCAAAAATCCTTCATAGTCGCCGTCGGTATAGGGCCAGCTTTTTTCCGGCACAAAAATGCCGTCCATCACATCAAGCTGAACAACATTCACAAGTCCTTTCACTTGCTCAACATATTCACGGAGTTCCGTAAACGAGCGCGGCATGATGGCGGGAATCAGTTCCATTTAAGATTTAGGATTTAAGATATAAGATTTGGAAACCTGAAGAATTATTCCGTTAAGATTGAAATCTGTTTCCCATCCGTTCTAGTTATTACCCATATCACTATCTTACGAATAGACGTTCATTATGACAATACCGATAAAAATAATTACCACACCGATAAGTTTTTGGGTTATTTCTTTTTTTGTGATTTTTTCTTTGATGATTTTTGGAAGAAAGAGCGTAAAAAGCACTCCGAGCACAAGGACATAAAATGGCTGAACGCCGCCGAGCACTGCGACAAGTCCCGCGCTCGGCGCAAGAAGAAGTGCATATTTAAAAAATACATGCCCTCCCAAGTCTATCAAGTCATTCACTAAGAAGATGCCGAATTTCCACAGTGATGCCGTGCGGATTCCGGTTGTTATCTCGCGCCGCCAAGAAGCAACAAGGAGAAGCGACAGCCCTGCAAAAATAAAGCCCGCGCCGTCGTATATCAATGTATCGGTAAAAGAAAAAATTTGGAGCGAGCGGTTGAGAAAAATGACCGCAACGCTCAACAGAAGAACCGCCGGAATCATAAGTAGCGCGGCGAAACGATAACGAAAAAGTTCAAAGGAAAGCTCTTTGAGCGAGAGCACCACCGCGCCAAAAAAAATAATACCGAACGCGATAATCTGCGGCGTAGTAACGATTTCCCCAAGAAAAACATAACCGAGCGCGAGAACGACGGCCGAATAGGTTATGTAGAGCGGGATAACGTATGAGGCATCCTCACGAAGAAGCGCGTGTGAATAAAAGAGATATGAATATTGCATAAGAAAACCGCCCGCAAAAGGAATGAGTGCGAGAATCCCTATCTTATCAAGGCCGACAATCGCGACGAGCGCGAGCACTAACAAAACGACACCTATAGTACCGAAAAAAAGAAAATCATACGTGCCGCGCGATATTTTATTAAGCGAGTATTTATCAAGTATATTTGACCCCGCCCAAAACAAGGGCGCTAACAGCGCGAGCGCAATCCAAGACATAATTTTTAAAATACTAAATTATTAGCACGCTAATTTACCGTATCTATTTTTTTGATGCGCCGCACGTGCCGCTCCGCGCCGGAAAAGGGAGTATCAAGCCAGAGCTTCACCGCTTTTTTTGCTTCATCTTCAGAAAGAAACCGCGCGGCAAGAGACAAGACATTCGCGTCATTGTGTTCGCGTGAAAGCCGGACTATTTCTAAATTACCTCCATAGAAAACCGCTGCCCGAACTCCTTTTATTCGGTTTGCCGTCATCGCTTCGCCCTGTCCCGAGCCACCCATAATAATCCCCCGAGCGTTCTGCGCGTTCTTTGCCACTTCCTCCGCTACGGGAATCATAAAATCAGGATAGTCGTCCTGCTCATCAAACGTAAACGGTCCCTTATCTTCCGCTTCATACCCAAGCTCACGGACATATGCGAGAAGCGCGTTCTTGAGATTAAACCCCGCATGGTCTGCCCCAAAAAAAATTTTCATAAATCTTATATCCTGAATCTTAAATGTTTTCCCCCGCCTTCCGTACGTGCTCCATAAGCGAATACACATACCCCATTTCGTTATCGTACCATGCGAGCACTTTTACAAGATTCCCGCCGACTACCGTCGTAAAGGGCAGGTCGGCGATTGATGCGTGAAATGACCCCACGATGTCCGAGGAAACAATCGGGTCCTCGTTCACGGCGAATACCTTTTCCCAGCGCGGTTCTTTCGCCGCTTTCCGCAAAATATCGTTCACTTCCTCCGCGGTCGTATTTCTTTTTGCGACAAACGTAATATCAATAAT
>CAZYWN010000076.1:0-2861 GCA_964651525.1 uncultured Candidatus Saccharibacteria bacterium
CATTCGTATCATTCGCATCAATTCGTATATTAGTATCTGATATTTTATGCAACTGAACGAACTCAAAAAATCAACCGCAACAAAAAAACCGAAACGCATCGGCAGGGGCGGGAAACGCGGTACCTTTTCCGGGCGCGGCACGAAGGGGCAGAAAGCCCGTTCGGGGCACCGTATTCGTCCGCAACTTCGCGACGAAATTAAAAAACTTCACAAGAAGCGCGGCTTTGGCATTCACCGCGCGGACAGCGTCCGTTCTGACAGGCAAAAATACGCGGTAGTAAACATAAAAAAGATTGAACGCGCGGCGAGCGAAGGGGCGGAGATAACCCCGAAGGTTCTTCTTGAAAAAAAACTTATCACAAAAGGACAGGGACGCCGCCTGTCGGTGAAAATTTTGGGCGGGAGTGGTATCAAGAAAAAACTTGTGATTTCCGGATGCATAGTGTCAGAAAGCGCCCGAAAGGCGATAGAGGCGGCGGGAGGAACGGTAAAGTAAGAAATAAGTTAAAAATAAGTTCAATAAGTTGAAAAAGGTGGAAACTTATAAAACTTTTTTAACTTATGAAACTTATTAAACTAAACAATGGACCGTCTTGTAGAAAAAATAAAATTGATAGCGAATGATACGGGACTTCGCAAAAGAATTCTCTTCGTTTTTGCGGCGCTCGTTTTGTTTCGTGTGTTCGCCGCTATCCCGATTCCGGGCGTTGATACTCTCCGGCTCGCAGAGTTCTTCACCAACAACCAATTTTTCGGTCTTCTGAACATTTTTTCAGGCGGAGGGTTATCCAATATGTCTATTGTGATGCTTGGTGTCGCGCCGTATATCACCGGCTCAATCATTATGCAGCTTATGACGGTCATTTCTCCGCGCCTCAAGGCTCTCTACCACGAGGAAGGAGAAGCGGGGAGACGGCGGTTTATCCAGTACTCCCGCCTTTTGACCGTCCCCCTCGCGCTTATCCAAGGGTTTGGTCTTTTGATACTCTTGGCGCGGCAGGGCATTCTTTCGGGAGGACTTGGTTCATTTGATACGGTGATTAACCTCGCGGTAGTCGTTGCCGGCTCGGTGCTTCTTATGTGGGTTGGCGAGCTCATTTCAGAGTTCGGTATCGGAAACGGCGTGTCGCTTATCATTTTTGCGGGTATCGTTGCGGCGATACCTTCCGTGCTTCAGCAAACGCTCTTTACCTTTTCCGTCGCAGAGATTCCGCTCTATCTCGGGTTCATCATTGCCGCGGTGGGAATTGTCGCGGGTGTTGTCGCTGTTACCGAAGCGGAACGGCCGATTCCGGTGACCTATGCGAAGCGGATTCGCGGCAACCGCGTGTACGGGGGGGTTTCAACCTATCTTCCGCTCAGGCTGAATCAAGCGGGGGTTATCCCGATTATTTTTGCGCTTTCCATACTTCTTTTTCCGCAGATGATAGTAAACTTTTTTGTCGGGGCGGAAAATCAGATTGTGCACGCCATGGCGGGGGCGCTTCTTACGGTGCTCCAAAATCCGGTGTTCTATTCCCTGCTCTATTTCGTCCTCGTTTTTTTCTTCACTTATTTCTATACCGCGGTAACTTTTGACCCGGAAGCGATAGCGACAAACCTCCAGAAAAGCGGAGCATTCATTCCCGGTGTCCGTCCAGGGCATACGACGACTCTTTATATTGCCCGTATTGTCACCCGCATTACCCTTGTCGGCGCGCTCTTTTTGGGCGTGGTCGCGGTGCTCCCCCTCATCATGCAGAGTATTACCGGAGTTGCCGCTTTTGCCATCGGCGGAACCGCGCTTCTTATCGCGGTTTCGGTTGTGCTTGACCTCGTGAAAAAGGTAGACGCGCAAGTATCCATGCGGGAATACTAAAATCAGTATTTCGTATCTAGTATCTGGTATATAGGGAAAAACGAAGCGTCTTTTCGCGCTTCGTTTTTCTGTTGAAATGTGCTTTAATGTTTTTATGCGAAATTTTTATGCTTTTATCGGAAAGTCGGGATGCGGTAAGGGGACTCAGGCGGAACTCCTCAAGACATATCTCCTAAAAAAAGACCCGAGCGCGCCGGTGTTATGGTTCGGCAGCGGTGACCATTTGCGCGAGATAGCAAAGGGCAAGAGCCACACCGCAGAACGAGTCAAGGAATACATCAGTAACGGCTGGTTGATACCGGAATTTTTGATTACCAGCATCTGGGCCGATTTCTTTATTGCGCATCTGGAAAAAGACGAGCAGATTATTCTTGATGGAACGCCGCGCAAAATTGACGAAGCGCACATGCTGGACGGCGCGACCGAGTTTTATCAAGCAAAACTATGCGTGATATACATAGACGTATCCCGTGAGTGGGCGATGGACAAACTCCTGAAACGCGGCAGGGCGGACGACACAAAAGAAAGCATTAACGAGCGTCTTGACTGGTATGAGAGCGATATTTTGCCCACGATTGAGTTTTTTAAGAATCACCCAAAGCACACGTTTTTGGACATCAGCGGGGAGCAGGCGATTGAGGAAGTGCACCAAGAAATTATTAAAAAACTGAACTGAATTTTTAATAATTTCTGCGAATTTCAAGTTTTGAATTTCAAATTTCGAATCAAACTCGAATGACAGAAATTTAAAATCTAATCATTAAAAAATTTATTCAAAATTCAAAATTAGAAATTCAAAATTAAAACAACGATGGCTATTTTTACTGATGCAAACAAAATAAACGTATTGCGAGAGGCGGGCAAGCGGCTCGCTCGTATTTTAGATGAGGTCGCACAGGATATTCGCCCTGGTGTTGCGGAGCGCGCGCTGGATACAAAAGCGCGTGAGCTCATAGAAAGCGGCGGCGATACGCCGGCGTTTTTGGGCTATACGCCGGATGGC
>CAZYWN010000077.1:0-2844 GCA_964651525.1 uncultured Candidatus Saccharibacteria bacterium
AAATCCACGCCGAGCTCAAAACACAGACCAAAATGTTCTGCAATTCTAAAAACGACCCTGATGAAAAGCGGCCGAATGTGAACATTTGTCCTGTGTGCATGGCGCATCCGGGAACGCTCCCTGTGATCAATAAAGAAGCAGTGCGGCATATTCTTCGCATAGGGAAAGCAGCTGGCGGAACGATTGCTGATTTCTCTGAATTTGACCGCAAGAATTATTTCTACCCCGACATCCCGAAGGGTTATCAGATTTCGCAATACAAATACCCACTCGTTACGGGCGGTGCGTTGAACGGCGTTGCCATCACTCGTGTGCACTTGGAGGAAGACACCGCGCGCTCCCAGCACGATAAAGGAGATGATGCGAGTTTGATTGACTTCAACCGCGCGGGAGTGCCTTTGATGGAACTGGTGACGGAGCCAGTTATCACCTCGGCGAAAGAAGCCGGCGATTTCGCGCGGGAGCTTCAACTGCTCCTCCGTTATCTCGGCGCGTCGGAAGCGAATATGGAAAAAGGCGAGATGAGAGTCGAAGCCAATGTCTCATTGGCTTCGACAAATCCCAAATCCCAAATCCCAAATCCCAAACAAATCCCAAATCCCAAATCCCAAATCCAAAACAAATTGGGAACCAAGGTAGAGATTAAGAATATCAACTCGTTTCGTGCGGCGGAGCGGGCGATAGAATATGAAATTCGGCGACAAAGCGAAGCGCTTGAAAATGGTGAAAAAATACGGCAGGAAACGCGCGGATGGAATGAGGGAAAACAGGAAACATTTTCCCAGCGCGTGAAAGAAGGCGCCGCCGATTACCGCTATTTTCCCGACCCCGATTTACCGAAACTGAATATCAGCGAAATTGAAGAGTTCAAAAAACTTGAGCTTCCCGAATTGCCGTGGGAAAAACGCGCGCGATACAAAAAAGAGTATGACATTAAAGATGAAGATATAGAGAGCTTTGTCACGAACGATACGCTCGCACTGTTTTTTGAAGACGTTGCGGCAGAGATGGGGGGAGTTAAGGAGAAAATAAAACGCGCGTCAAACTATATCACCTCTGACCTCGTGGGGATTGCCGCAAAGACTGGAGAACCGTTTCAGATGAATCCGAAAGATTTTGCGGCCCTGATTTCCATGATAGACGAAAACAAGGTGTCTTCGCGCGGGGCGAAGGATATTCTCGCGGAAATGTATACGAACGGCGGCGACCCGAAAGAAATTGCGGAGCAAAAAGGTCTTTTGCAAAAGAGCGACGAAGGAGAGTTGGACGCGCTTGTTGACAAAGTCATAAAAGAATATGCCGACGAGGCGGAAGGGTACAAGAAAGGGAAAATGAATCTCCTTCAATTTCTTATTGGGCAGGCGATGAAAGAATCGCAGGGGAGCGCGAACCCACAGATGCTCGCGAATCTTTTTAAGCAAAAACTCAAATAACTCAAGGCCAGTCCTTGCCCCCATTTATCCACACTCCACGCACCGCAAGGACGGGCCTTGCGGTGGTTTATCCACAGTGATAGAGGATGCTTGTATTTTATATATAGATGTGCTATAATGGTAAAAGTTCACGTAGTTTGTTGTCCCCAAACGCACCATAAATAGAGAGGAGAATGCTCATGCGCCTCGTTTTCGTATTGTTCGCCGTTCTTGTCGGGCTGCCGTCTTTCCTGCTCCTGTCCTCCTGCGCGTCGTCTTCCGAGCCTTCCAGCCTGTTCGCGGAGCAGCAGAAAGTCATCGCGGCATCGTACGACGATTCGCTTCGGGCGCGCACCACCATTGCGGTCGCGCAACGCGAGCACATTCGCGCGGAGCAATGGGAAGCTGCCGCGCGCCAAAGGCAGTTCTGGCGTCTTCAGGAGCGTTCCGCTCGCGGGCAGGCAGAAGCCTATCGCGCGCGTTCCCGCGCGGCGTGGGAACGTTACCAGCGGCTATCGGCGAGGGAATAGCTCTTTCGCCGAATCAACCAACTCAAGACCCGTTCACAACTTTTGTGGCGGGTCTTTTTTGTGTCTTGAAAGACGGTGCGCGTATTTGATATGATTAATAGTAATGAAGATTCAAATCGCCATCAATGGGTTTGGACGGATCGGACGCGCGTTTTTTCGCGCCGCATGGAACCGTCCCGAGTTTGACATCGTCGCGATAAATGACCTCGGCGACCCGGAAAATCTCGCGTATCTCCTTCGCTATGACACGGTATACGGCAGAAGCGATTTTCCCGTGCTCGTAAAAAAAACAGGCAAGAAAACTTTTTTTTCAATACAGGGGAAAGAGATTGAAGTATCTCAAGAGAGAGACCCGAAGGATCTCCCGTGGCGCGATTTTGACATTGACGTGGTGGTGGAATCCACCGGCGCGTTCAGGAAACCGTCCGACGCGCGCGCGCATATTGAAGCAGGCGCGAAGCGCGTCGTGGTGACGGCGCCCTTGAAAGAGGACGGAACAGACGGCGAAGCGGGTATCGTTCTCGTCGGCGTCAACGAAGACCATTTTTCGCGCTATAAAATTACTTCAAACGCTTCATGCACCACGAATGCCGCGAGTCCTTTGATTGCGATTTTGAGCGAATCAATTGGTGTAGAGAAAGCGGTGTTGAACACCGTGCATGGGTATACCTCGTCTCAGTCTATTGTTGATGGACCAAACGCGAAAGATTTTCGCCGCGGGCGCGCCGCGGCGGCAAACATTGTCCCGACTACGACTGGCGCTTCTGAAGCGGTTACAAAAGCGATTCCCGAGCTCGCGGGCAAGTTTAGAGGTGTGGCATTACGCGTGCCGGTTCCGGCAGGGTCAATTATTGATATTACGTTTGTCGCAAAAAGAAATACGACCGCGGAGGAAGTGAACG
>CAZYWN010000078.1:0-2796 GCA_964651525.1 uncultured Candidatus Saccharibacteria bacterium
GGGGTGGTCGACGGGGCTCGAACCCGTAACCGCCCGGACCACAGCCGGGTGCTCCGCCAATTGAGCTACGACCACCATAGTTTACTTGTTGATCTTTTTTGTCAATTTTTGCCTGTCAATCTATTATAATGAATTTCGTGGTGGCAATTATGACAAAGCCATACAAGATTTTCAATTTTATTGTTCCTTCTGTTTTTATCAATATGATGAACCGCGAGAACCCGTTTATCTTTAATCCGACAAATTCTACATAGTTCTTGCAGTCCTTCCTTGAGTAATATCTTTCTGTAATTTATTCCTTGCCCGCCCTTCCAATTCCTATGTTTTTCTCCGATAAAGACGGAGTTTCTCCACTTTGTTTGGCATGACTTACCGCAAAAATACTTTTTACTTTTGGAGTGTTCTATCTTAGATTTTGGTTTATACGTTTCTTTGTGACAAATAAAACATTCTACTATTTTTCCATGCTTCGCTCCTTCATACTGGCATTTACTTGAGCAGTACTTCCCATAACCCATATTCAAATGGGATTGCTTTGTATAAAATTCTGATGAACACTGCGCGCAAACAACAATCGGCATACTCAAACTTTTTTTAACAACTTTTTATTTTCACCATCGTAATGGTGTACAAGGAAATGACAATTGCGACAAAGCCATGTGAGATTACTACTGTTATTATTCCTTCTGTTTTTATCAATGTGATGAACGATAATGACTTTTTTATTTTTTGTCGCACATAATTTACATATTTGTGGGGTTCCACTACGATTCATGACGTCCTTGTAAGAAAATTCTCCATATTTCCAATTAGGGTGTTTCTTCCCTATGTATAAAGAATTTCTCCAGGGGGTACTGCATTTTTTACTACAGAAAAACTTTTTATATTTTGACCTATTTAATTCTTTCAGCGGTTTATATGCTTTTTTACCACACACAAAACAATTGATTATCCTGCCGGTTTTTCTTGCCTGTGTATAACAATCAATGGAACAAAATTTACCCACGCCCCTTTTAAGCCAAGAGAGTTTCACATAAAAATTTCTCCGACATGAGCCACAGGGAACATACGGCACTTTTCTATTATATATTTCAAAGAGCAGGGTGGCAACTTAACAAATTCGGACTTTTCCACAAATCTGTGTGTTAACCGTTACACCATAAGCACCATGTTTTTCTTTCGCGTTTCATTATATCAAAGATTTTCATCTCTGTAAACGTGATTTTGTTTAAAAAACAGGGAGCGCGCCGTGGTATGATGACAAAAGAAAGAGCGTGTCTGTTTCTTGAGTGGAGACGCCAATGCCGGAAAAGAAACCCCGGGCAAAAAACGTCCGCGCCAACCGCGCGAAACGCTGGCTGTATGTACAAGGAGAAATAACTCCCGCCACCGCAACAAACTTTGAAAAACAACTCCGCGCGCTCGCGAAAGAAGGGAGCGCGCCGATAGTCGTTTTTCTGAACAGTCGCGGGGGTGATGTGTACGCCTGCTTGAAGATGTATCATCTCATAATGAACCTCCGCGAAAAGCAGACCCCCGTGTATACTGCCGGCGTGAATATCGTGCAGTCGGGAGCATTTTTCATCCTGCAGGCAGGAACACGGCGGTTCGCGATGGAAACAACAACCTTTATGTTTCATTGCGCGGTGCGACACTACGCAGAATCAATGAATACGGCGCGGCTGATGGAGGAATTCCAAGACCTCGCCATCATTGACGCGATGCAACTCGTCATCTACACCAAACGCGGCCGCCCGATACGCAAAGTGAAAGAGCTTTTTTCCCGCGATGAGACGCTTACCGCAGAGCAAGCGCGCGCGCTTCACCTTGTGGACGCGATTATCCAGGGAGAGAGCGCGAATCTCCCACGGCTACTCGCGCGCATTATCTCCTGAACGCCCTGCCGCGCGGGCATTCTCTCCAACCCCCGTCTTTTATTCACGCGGGGGTTTTCTTTTGCGCAAAAAAGGCGCCATAGAATCGCATGGCGCCTTTGTGTTTTACATTTCGGAGAACTGCCTATTCCTTTCCGGAACCCCCAGCTTCCGAGGACGCTTCATTCTTCTCCTCCGCGTCTTCGGAGAATTTTTTGAGCTGTTCCCTGACTTTTTCGTAAAATTCGGCGGGGTTCATGCCGGTCAGAAGAGATACCGCTTCTTCAAGGGAACGAATCGCCCACACATGGAACTTCCCCTCCTCCGCCGCGCGCACCACATCGTGGCGAAGCATGAGGTTGTTTTTATTCTGCCACGGGATGATGACGCCCTGAGAGCCGGTAAGCCCTCCGAGGGTTTTGCAGGTGTCAAAAAATCCTTCTATCTTTTCATTCACGCCACCTACCGCCTGTACATCGCCAACGAGGCTCAAAGAGCCCGTCACAGCGATACTCTGCGCAAGCGGAACGCCCGCGATACTTGAAAGAATTACCACATATTCCGCTATTGAGGCGCTATCACCGTCAATGCGGCCATATTCCTGCTCAAAGGAAAAGATGATTCTGAGCGCCAAGGGAACATCCCGCGCAAACATATGCGCAAGAAGCCCTTGAACGGTTATATCCGCTTTCGCGAATATCTTACCGCCCATCTGCGCGGAGCGATGAATGTTCACGATGCCGGCTATTCCTGCGCTTACCACGGAAGTGACGCGCATCGGTATCCCGAACGCGGAATCTCCCTGCGAAAAAACGGCAAGCGCGTTTATTGAGCCGACCTGGCAACCGCTGACGGAAATGAGGTGGTTTTTCTCTTTGAAGTTCTGCTGCACCATCTCCGTAATCACACCCGAGCGCCACAC
>CAZYWN010000079.1:0-2730 GCA_964651525.1 uncultured Candidatus Saccharibacteria bacterium
GTGGGTGCGGAGGGACTCGAACCCCCGTAGGCGTAAGCCGGCGGATCTACAGTCCGCTGCAATTGCCGCTATGCGACGCACCCGTTTAGATATTCTAGCGTAAAAACCTTTATTATTCAATAAAATACGAGCCTTATCAGCAAAACACTTGACTTTTTCAGCTGGTTTTGCTATACTTTATAAGGATTGGCCCTTGGCGGGTATAGCAAAACTCGCCCACGGACCCCGTTGCCGTGCGGTTCACGGCTTGTTCTCTCAAGGAGCATACTATGTGCTCGCCGTTCTCGTGCGGTCCGCCTTGCGCGAACCGCATCCCCTTGGAAAAAACCTCCTGCGACTCCGACAAGGCCCGCGGCTCCGCCGGCGTGGCCAGCACCGGCTCGTGCTGACCATCCCTGCTGGGCGCCACTGACGGGGAGGCCAGGCCTCCGCGACTCCGCGGAAGATAGGCACCTCGTCACAACCCACAACCTCTCGCCGGCTCACACTGCCCTCATCGGGTAGAGCGAACCACTAAGGCAGTATGGTCTTCACCCCTCTCATGACGGGATGAAGCGCCGTACTGCCTTTTCTTTTTTAACAAATGACAGTACGCGCGCGTTTCGCGCCGACAGCAAACCATTGACTACCCCGTCTTTAAAACAGTATAGTTTATCTAGAACTTTAGTTGAAACATTCTTTGAATTGAAGAAAGGGGGCAGACGATGGAAGCATACGAGCGCGTCATTCTTTCGCTGGATGGTTTTTCCACGCTCTGGCACGCGCGTGAGGTTGCGGAATCTATCGGCGTCGCCGGACTCACCGTCAAGATGAACGACCTTCTTGACGAATACGGCTCCCGCGCCGTTGAGTTTTTCAAAGAAAAAGGATTCCGTGTTTTCGCGGACCCGAAAATCTTTGATATCCCGACGGCGGCGGCGCGGAGAACAGCGCGGTGGCGCGATGCCGGCGCGGATTTTGTGACTGTCCACGCAATGGGCGGTATCCCGATGATGCAGGCCGCGGTAGAGGCGGCGGGAAGAAGGACAAAAGTCCTCGCGGTGACCGTGCTTACCTCGGTCGGCGAAAACGAATCAACCCGTTTCTTCAAGAATATGGAATGGAAAGACGCGATGGCGGAGATGGTGACCAATCTCGTCTCTGACGCCCATGAAGCAAAAGTACACGGCATTGTAATTTCTCCGCAGGAGCTCAATCTGGTTACATGGATGCGGAAAGCCGGTTTTTGTCCGCCGCTTCTCGTGACCCCTGGCGTTCGTCTTGTGCGGAATGAAAAAGACGACCAGAAACGTATTGCGACACCAGCCGAAGCAATCGCCGGCGGCGCCGATTATCTCGTTGTAGGCCGCCCGATTGTAACGCCTCCGGCAGGACTCGGCACGCCTCGCGATGCGTTCTGGCGTATTGTTCAGGATATCAGCTCCGTGCTTCCCTAAGGCACCAACCGCAAGGCCAGGCCTTACGGTGAGTTATCCACACATCAAAAAAAACACTCCGCCATACCGTTGCTTCGGTTGGCGGAGTTTTCTTTAAGAACGGAGTGTCTTCCGGTAGTTGTTTGTCTCGTAGCGTTTGTAGCCCCTTCGCGCGTAAAATTTATTTGCCGCTTCCCGCCACGGCGCGCTCGTGAGCCTAACGGATAGCACCCCGCGTTCCCGCGCGGTACGTTCAATCGCATTGTCCAAGAGGTCTGCGACTCCCTGACCGCGATATGCTTTGTCTACGACCACCTCTTCCACGTCCGCAACGGTTCCTTCCTTCATGAGATGTTTGAAATGGACCGAAGCCATTCCAATAATACGTTCTGTTTTTCGGTCCCGCGCGATTATCAGCGTATGCTCGGCGAAACACATATGGTAGAAAAATGATGGCTCGGTGACTGTCGGCATCGCCACATCATCTTCATGCGTGAGTTGCGCGAGAAGGTTACTGAAATCCTCAAGGTCCTTGGCTGATGGTGCTACGGCATTCTTCCAGCAGGCAATTGCTATGCAAGCCATACGCGGATTGTCATTCATAATTCCCCTTTGTGTTGTTGTGGAACGCGCGTTTCTGTCATTAAAATACCCGTTCTTTTACATTTGTCAAGAACCCCCAATTGCGTTATTCCGCGCCCTATGGTAAAATAGCAAAACACTATGTCTCAAGACAATCTCATCAGACTTTCCTGCGGAAAGTGCAAACGGACGAACTACTGGTCCCGCAAAAATCGCAAAAAAGTTGAGCGCAAAATTGAGCTCAAGAAGTTTTGCAAGTGGTGCAAAAAGCAGACGGTTCACAAGGAGGGGAAGAAATAAGACACGAATATTACGAATAAGATCGAATGACACGAATAAAGCGCCCCCTGTGAAAGGGGCGCTTTTGATGGTATAATCTGCGTACCATGGGGGAGTAGTTCAGTGGTAGAACGTCGGTCTCCAAAACCGATAACGAGGGTTCGATTCCTTCCTCCCCTGCTTTCTTTTTTCCGCCTGCGCGTAAAAAACCTCCGCAGAAATCATTCTGCGGAGGTTTTGAGATTAAGGGGACGCGGTCAGTTGTAGCGCTGCTCCGCGATTTTCCCGAGGAGGAATTCCGTGAACGGCTCCGCCATGTCCCATTCGTCCAGCCACACCGCAAGGTCCGGTTGTTCGGCAATGGTAAAAATCAAGAGAGTGGCCCTGCATGTTGAGCATGAAAATGCCTCGCGCGGTTTTACGTCGCTCAACACTGAAACTTCGGCGCTCTCCA
>CAZYWN010000080.1:0-2692 GCA_964651525.1 uncultured Candidatus Saccharibacteria bacterium
TTTCTACTTTCTACTTTCTACTTTCTACTTTCTACTTTCTACTTTCTACTTTTTTATTCCCCCTCAACCTTAAGCATACTCCGTAATTTATCTTCCGGAATTTCTCCACGGTGATGTTCTGAAGCCAAAGATGCGCTTTTTCTCATTCTGCGGCGGCGTGGTTTCACTTCTGAAGCAACCGCGGCCGTCACGGGCGCAATCTGCTTCTCAGACACCGCATCTTTTTCATTCGTGTCATTCGTTTGCATTCGTGTGTTGGTGTCGTGTTGTTCATTCTTCAGCGCCTCGTCCAACACTTTGCGAAGCTCCGAAAGATGCTCGGGGGAACGCGCGTCTTTTTTATTTGATTGCAAAAACTTCAACGAGACCGGCTCCGGTATTTTCTTTTGGTTGTCCATGGGAACATCCTTTTGCGGCGCCTCTTTTTGCGCTGGGCGAGGTTCAGGTCGCGCGAATACCTTCGCAAACGGTTTGTGCGTTTCTACAAGAGAACGCTCTTCTTTCTTTTCTGGCTGCCGTATGGTTTTCGGCGATTCGGTGCGCGGATGCCCTCCTCCGTATGAAACTTCGGACGGGCGAAGCGATTCCCGCCGTGGCGCGGCATTATCGCGCGGTTTATTTTCCCCGCGAAAGCTACGGCCGTCGCGGGCAGGCCTTGTCGCGCTGAAGCTACGCTGTGGCGGAACTGACGTTGGCTTTGACTCGCTAGAACTTGGGGTAGTGGGCTTTGGCGCACCGGTATCCTGTTTCGGCAACGTAGCGGCAGGCATTGCCGTGTCGGATTCTTTTGCGGCAGAGGGCTTCGCCACGCCAGAGCTCGGAACGACAGCGGGTTTTGATTCGCCATGCGAACCGCTTCTTGCACGGATAGACTCCTCCACCCCCTCACGCGGCTTCGCGTAATGCGCGCGTGTATAGTCAACAACTTCCTGCTTATGGTCTTTTTCGGGATGTTCAAGCGGCGGCAAAGTGGTCGCTGAGAATGGTTTTGACGTAAGTCCGTCAATCATGAGTTTTAGATAAATCTGCGCAAACCCGAGATTTACGATATCTTCCGCGGTAAACACCGGCGCGAACTCTTTTTCCAGAACTTCCGCGTCAAACGCGCCGACACGAAACACAATCATGGTGCCGACGTTTCCGAACACCGCGTCACGAACCTCCTCGGGCATCTGCTCTATGTACTGGTGCGCGATAGTGAGGTTCAGCTTATATTTCCGCGCCTCGGAAAGAATATCGGCAAACGTCTCGTTCGCGAACGACTGGAATTCATCAACAAAAAAATAAAAATTAGGGAGCTTCTGCAATTCTTTCGGCGGCAAGTCGGCGCGCGACATCGCCGCAAGGTAAATCTTGATAACGAGCATGCTTCCCAAAAGCTGGGTGTTCGTGTCCCCCATCCTCCCCTTGGAAAGGTTCATAATGAGAATCTTTTTTTCGTCCATCACTTTGCGGAAATCAAAAGAGGATGTCTTTTGCCCGATAATATTTCTGATGAGCGGGTTTGAAACGAACTGCCCGATTTTGTTCTGAATCGCCGGCGTCGCTTCCTGCGTGTAGCGGTCGGTATATTTCGCAAACTCCTCAACCCAGAATGCTTTCACAATCGGGTCCTCCACATGCTCAAGAACCTTCTTCCGAAACTCCTTGTCAATGAGCATTTTGTTGACGTCAATCAAAGTGGAGTCGGGATACTCAAGGAGCGCCAAGAGCGTGTTCGTGAGAATATACTCCATGCGCGCGGACCACGCGTCTTGCCAGATTTTCTTAAACGCGCTCATGAGGCCCGACGCCACGAGATGCCGTTTGTCATAACCCACATCCTCCATCACGTTGAAAGAAATGGGGTGGTCAATATCAAAGGGCGCGAAATAGATGACGTCATTGATACGGTCTTCGGGAATGTAATCAAGGAGGGTTTCGGCGGTGGCGCCGTGCGGGTCAATGAACGCCATGCCATTGCCGTTTCGTATATCCTGCACCGCCATGTTTTCAAGCATGGTTGATTTGCCCATGCCAGTTTTCCCCACGACATACACATGGCGTGAGCGGTCGGCCGGCTTTATACCGAACACCTTTCCCTGCCCGCGGTAGTCGTATTTTGCAAAATAGATGGTTTTTTCGTTGTCCATGCCAAAAATTAAGGAATGGGCGTTTCAGTTAATGACTATAATTTTTGAGCACCCAGCACCTTTTTGTGCTTGTGCACAAAAAGGTGCTGGGTAAGAAAAATATAGTCGCTCGTAAAACCTCGCTCCTTGTTTTTCTTAGTATACCATTTTTCAAAGGATTCTAAAAAAAGAAAGGCGCCCTACTCTCGTTTTAGAGAAAAGGGCGCTCCAGACCGAGCGTTTATACTCCACGAACCGTCTTCCTCTCATCAAGGCACTTCTCCGCGCATTCGCGCGCAAACTTTAACTGCGGAGAAGATTCCACCATCGCCTGTTCTTCGGGCGAAAGCGTCTCCCTCTGAAGCATCTCAATAGTTGCAATATCAAGGTTCCTAACGGCACTTTGAAACTCACGCTCAAAAAAAGACACGCGTTTCTCCTCAATGAGGGTGTGGGTATTTCTTTGCCGAGTGTATCCCCGCTTTCCCTTTTTCGTGCTACGCGGTTTCTGGGGAGGCGGTATCGGAATGCGGGTCTTGAGTTTCCGCGATTTCCTTTTCATCGCCTCTCTCCTTTTCTTT
>CAZYWN010000081.1:0-2690 GCA_964651525.1 uncultured Candidatus Saccharibacteria bacterium
ATGCCTCCCTTTGGAAATTTCACCACAAAAGCCCGCGATGCCATCCGGCGCGCGCATGAGCTCGCGATTGAGCGCGGGCAAAACCACGTTAATTCGCTCCATCTTTTGACGGCGCTTGTTGTTCAGGAAGAAAGCATCGTACTCTCGCTTCTTGAGAAGCTTGAAGTGGATACGGCGGTACTTGCTGATACGCTGACCGAGGCGATAGAAAGCCCTGAGGGGTCTAATGTCCTCTCGCCGTCATATCAAATTTATTTGACGCCAGAGCTTGCGCAAACTCTTGAACACAGCGCGAAAGTGGCGCGCGAAATGCATGACGAATTTGTTTCAACGGAGCACCTCTTCGTGGCGCTTTTGGACGTGTCGGGTCCTGCGCGTGAGACGCTTGCGCGTTTCCGCATTGTTCGCGCGCGCACCGTTGAAGTTCTTGAGGAATTGAAAAGCGGCAAAATTACCGATGCGACACCGCCTCGCCGGTTTCGGATGATTCAGAAATATACGCGGAATCTCACGAAACTTGCCGCAGAAGACAAGCTTGACCCTGTCATCGGAAGAGACGCGGAAATAAAGCGCATCATCCAGATTCTTTCGCGGAGGACGAAAAACAACCCCATCCTTATTGGCGAGGCGGGAACGGGAAAGACCGCCGTTGCCGAGGGCCTTGCGCTCCGTATGGCGCGTGGGGATGTTCCCGAATCCCTTAAGGGGAAAGAACTCGTGGCGCTTGACCTCGGTTCTTTGATAGCCGGTACGAAATATCGCGGCGAGTTTGAAGAACGGCTGAAGGGGATAATGAAAGAGATTGAAAAATCAGAGGGGAAAGTGATTCTTTTCATAGACGAAATACATACCATCGTCGGCGCGGGAGCCGCGGAGGGTTCAATGGACGCCTCCAACATGTTAAAGCCGGCGCTTTCGCGCGGAGAGCTCCGCGCCATCGGTGCGACAACCATAAAAGAGTTCCAAAAACATATTGAAAAAGACCCTGCGCTCACGCGGCGTTTCCAGCCGGTGTATGTGAATGAGCCCTCTACGGAAGATGCCGTCGCGATTTTACGAGGCATCAAAGAGAAGTATGAACTCTATCACGGGGTGAAAATCACCGATGACGCGATTGTCGCGGCGGTAAATCTCGCAAGTCGTTATATTACCGACCGTCATTTTCCCGATAAAGGCATTGACCTCATTGACGAGGCGGCGTCGGCGCTCCGAATGTCCCTGGAAAACAAGCCGCCAGTTTTGGAGGACGCGGCGCGCGCGATGACGCGGCTACAAATAGAAAAAGAGGCGCTCAAGAATGAAACGAGCGACGCGCGGAAGCGAAAGGCAAAAGCGCGCGTGAAAGAAATTGACAAGGCAATCGCAGAACTCAAAGAAAAGACGCGCGAGATAGAACTTAAGTGGCAAAACGAAAAGACGCTCTTAAATGAAATCGGCGTTCTTAAAAAAGAATACGAAACGCTCCGTCTTGAAGCGGACTCTGCGGAAATGCGAACTGACCTTGCCCGTGCCGCGGAAATCCGCTACGGAAGGATTCCCGAAATGGATAAAGAATTGAAAGTGAAAAGCGCGCGCCTAAAGAAGCTTCAGCGCTCGCGAAGAATTTTGAAAGAAGAGGTCACGGAGGTGGATATTGCCGAGGTGGTTGAGCGATGGACGGGGATCCCCGTAACGCGGATGCTTGAAGAAGAGGTGGCGAAGCTCGCTCGTATGGAAAGCGATTTGAAAAAGCGCGTTGTCGGACAGGACGAAACGATTACCAAAGTCGCTGATGCGGTGAAGCGTTCGCGCACCGGCATTTCAGACCCCGCGCGTCCGGTCGCCTCGTTTATGTTTCTCGGCCCCACCGGTGTCGGGAAAACCGAGCTTACCAAAGCGCTTGCCGAATTCATGTTCAATGACGAGCGCGCGCTTATCCGCGTGGACATGTCCGAGTTTATGGAGAAGCATTCTGTTTCCAAACTCATCGGTTCTCCGCCCGGCTATGTCGGGCACGAAGAAGGCGGAGCGTTCACCGAAAAGGTGCGGCACCGTCCCTATTCCGTCATTCTTTTTGACGAAATAGAAAAAGCGCATCCCGAAGTGTTTAACATACTGCTTCAGGTTCTTGACGACGGGCGTTTGACGGATGCCAAAGGACGCACGGTGAATTTTAGAAATTCGCTCATTATTCTTACTTCAAATGTCGGCTCCGAATATATTAACCGGATGCAACAGATAGGGTTCGGCGGCGCATCAAGCGAAGCGGAAGACGTGCTTGCTTTAAAAAATAAAGTTTTGAATAGCGTGCGCGACCAATTCCGCCCTGAGTTCTTGAATCGTCTTGATGACGTCATTGTCTTTAACACGCTCTCGCTTGAGGCAATCCAGCGAATCGTCCTCATCCAGACAGGAAAAGTTAAAGAGAGGCTTGCGGAAAAAGACATAGAACTTTCCGTAAGCCCCGACGTCCTCGCGGCGCTCGCTAAAGAAGGGTACGACCCGCAGTATGGCGCGCGTCCTTTAAAGCGCCTCCTCCAGACAAAGATTTTAAATCCGGTCGCCTCATTTATGATTTCTTCGGGGGTCATGCAGGGGGGCGTTGCCGCAGTTCAAATGAAGGACGGCGTTGTTGTGATTGACATCAAGCCGAAGGTGCCGTTGCACGCGAAAGGGAAAAATACCATGCGCCGCGAAACAGTAACGGTGTA
>CAZYWN010000082.1:0-2661 GCA_964651525.1 uncultured Candidatus Saccharibacteria bacterium
TTGTCTGGAACCGCTTTCTCCTGCTCCATACCGCGGAGTATTTCTCCGGTTTTTCGCACACCGCGGGATTTTTCCTCAAGCTCCTCCCTTGTAAACGGTTTTCTTTTGAATTGCTCAAAGCTAGTCATAGTTAGTCAGAAAGTAGAAAATAGAATCTAAAAAGTAGAATAAAGCCGACTTCTATTTACTATTTTCTAGATTCTGATTCTATATTATCGCACAGTAAACCCCTCTTGCGCATTGAGAGTGTCCGTGACCTGTTTCATAATGTCGTTCACCTCGCTATCGGTAAGCGTCTTTTCGTGAGACTGAAAAACGAGGCGGAAAGCATAAGATAACTTACCGTCTTTGGGATTAATCCACCTATCGAGAAGCCGTGCGCCAACGAGGAGTTTGCCAGATTCGTTTTTGACTATTCCCCGCACAGCATCTCCATCCGTCCCCTCAGGCACAAAAACTGCGATATCCCGCAACACGAATGGAAATTGGGAAATAGGACGGTAACGAGGTTCTATTTCGGGTTTTTGATACAAAGGATAACCCGTCTGTGGTTCAGGAAGTTTATAAACAATATCATCAAAATTTCGCCTTGCGACACCAATACCAACCTTGCCTATCTCATATTTTGGTCCGGAGTCCGAGAGACCAAATACATCAAGAAGGTCCTCCATTTTTCTTTCTGCAGTCCTAGAACTAAAATTCCCACCTATTGCTAGTTCCCAATGCTCGCCTTCATCATCAAACACCTTCCCTAATTCAAACATCTCTATCCCGTTCGTAATGCGATTCTCCCCTGCAAGTATCACCTCAGTGTTATTAAAATTGGAATAGAGGTTGAAATCAAATTGTGGGTTACGAAGGCTCTCACGCAAAAATCGCTTGTCTTCAGCGAGAGGATTTTCCAATTCATATTTTCCAACATCGCCTATTGCGTGAGTATATATTTCAAAGGCTCCTCGCGCGATTAGTAAATCTTTGAATTGCTCCGCGTAATAAAAATTTTTGTTGACGGCGGGAGATTTGTCCGCCACCGGCAAGGGCACTGCCGCGATTTTTTCATATCCATATACCCTCCCCACCTCTTCTATGAGGTCCTCTTTTGTCTCCACGTCAAGCCGCTCAAACGGGGGAGTCACGACGACTCTCGCGCCTTCGTTTGTATACGAGAATTTGAGTTCCCCAAGCACGTCAAGAAGTATGCTCTCATTTATATCCGTCCCGAGCAGTTTATTCACTTCGTCAGACGAGAGGGGAATGGTTGCCGATTTTTTATTCCACTTCCCAATGTCCGCAACACCTAAAAGAGTCGCGCCGGTGAGTTTTTCTATCAACATAATCGCCTCTTTAAGCGCGTACGCCGCTTGCTCCGGCGCAAGCCCGCTTTCAAATCGAAGAGAAGCATCAGTGCGAAGCCCAAGCCGCGTTGCTGTTGCCCGTATGCGCGCGGGGTCAAAATTCGCCGATTCAATGATTATATTTTTCGTTTGAGGGGTAATCTCACCCGCTGTCCCCCCTTTTATACCTGCGATGCCGAGAGGCGAGTCGCTTACGCCGTCCACGATAACGAGGTCCTCTGCACGAAGAATGTATTCGGTTCCGCCGAGAACTGTAATCTGCTCCCCTTCTTTTGCGTTTCGTACGCCAATCTTTACGGTGTCCCCTTCGCCAACAAATTTTTCCGCGTCAAACGCATGAAGCGGCTGGCCCAACTCAAACATAATGTAATTTGTCGCGTCAACGATGTTGTTTATTGGTTTTTGCCCAATGGCGCGGAGACGCTCTTTAAGCCAATCGGGGGACTCGCCGACCGAAATCCCGTGCAAATACGCCGCCATGTAGCGAGGAGCTCCGTCTGTTTGTATCTCCGCGACAAGCGTCTTCGGCGCATTCCATGCCGGTACCTCGCCTAGAAACGGGTCGCGCGACAAGGGAATGCCCGTGAGCACCGAGATTTCCCGCGCGATACCGCGATGTGAAAGACAGTCGTGCCGCCGGTTCGGAAGAACGGCAATCTCAAAAATTGCGTCACCCCCTTCTGTAAGGATTTCCTCAACTTCAAGTGAATGGAACGTAAGAAGATCCGCCAATTTTTTTGGTTCGGGAAGTTTTTCATCTCCTCCGAAGGAGGATCCGCCTCCGGCGGAAAAATATGTCTGTAGCCAATGGTAAGAAAATCTCATGACAGAATGTAGACTGTAGAATGTAGACTGTAGTAACGATCAATTTTTACTACAAACTACGTTCTACATTCTACTTACTAGACTAGAATTGGTTCACGAACCTCAAATCCCCGCTCAAAAAAAGACGTATGTCGTCCACGCCATATTTGAGCATCCCGAGACGCTCAATCCCGACGCCAAATGCAAAGCCTTGCCATTCTTTTGGGTTTATACCAACTCCCGAAAGAACCTTCGGATGCACCATCCCCGCACCCATGATTTCTATCCAGCCTGTCCTTTTGCAGAGCGCGCATCCGCTTCCTTCGCATTTGAAACACTCCACATCAACTTCAACTCCGGGTTCCACAAAAGGGAAGAAGCTCGGGCGGAACCGCACTTTCGCCTCGTAGCCGAAGAATTTTCTGAAAAATGTTTCAAGCGTCCCTTTGAGATGCGCGAGGGTTATGTTTTTGTCTATCGCAAGCCCTTCAAGCTGAAAAAA
>CAZYWN010000083.1:0-2614 GCA_964651525.1 uncultured Candidatus Saccharibacteria bacterium
TAGTTACCGTGTCTCCTACAGTCAGCGTGCTGTCAAACTGAAGCGCGCCCGCGGAAGTGAGGTTCAACACTTCCGTTGTCCCGTTCAAGATGCTCAAGTCATTGCCCGTCGCCTCCGATTCAAATGTCCAAGTATCCGCGACATCATCTCCGTCATCAGCGTCAAGGATAAAGACGGCGTCCGTCCCTTCCGCGCCTTGCACTTCTAAAAGTCCTTCGGGCGCAGTCGTCCCGATGCCGACACTGCCGGAAGTGTTAATGGTCAAAAATGGATTTGTTCCAATCGTCGTTCCGTCGCCTATTTGGAAAAGGTCATCATCATCGCCCGTACCATCGGTTATATTTGCCAACCAATAATCGGTATCATTTACCGCTAGAGCGGCAAGCACAATAGAGGGGTCGAGTCCCGCATTCGCTTCGCTAATTGTAAGGTCGCCATCCATGCTAATCGCCCCGATGCCCAACATAATTCCCGAGCTTCCTATTGACCAATCGCTTGAGACAATCGCAACCGTATCGCCACCGTCTCCCAGCGAGACCACCCCGTTCGCGTTAAAAGTACTGTCTGCGGTAAGTGTGCTTGAAAATGTCCCCGTTGTCGCCGTAAATCCACCATCTATTTGAAGCGCCCCCGCGGATGTGAGATTAAACACTTCCGTTGTCCCGTTCAAGATGCTCAAATCATTCCCCGTCGCCTCCGACTTAAATGTCCACGTGTCCGCGACATCATCTCCGTCATCCGCGTCAAGAATAAAGACGGCATCCGTCCCTTCCGCGCCTTGCACTTCTAAAAGTCCTTCGGGCGCAGTCGTCCCGATGCCGACGTCGCCCGTCTTGGTAATGACCAAATAGGTCGCTATCGTGCTTGGGTCGGTCATCTGTTGAAACCACGTCCCCCCCACTCCTGCGGCACTCGTGTCAATGTTTATGATGTCAAGTTCTCCCTGACCTCCCGAACCATTTTCATCAAATGTCAGACCTGACCCCGAATTTGACTGTATCGCCATCGGCACTCCCGTGCTGTTCTTCGTAACGATACGAAGCGGCAGAACCGAGCTAGTGCCTTCTATATCCAACATTGTAGCGGGCGAGGTCGTCCCCACCCCCACATTCCCCGCGAAATATCCCTCTCCGTATTTATTCACCCAGAACGCGTCCGTGAGAGCCGCGCCCGTGCTTAAACGAAACGCTTTCCACGATTTGTCATCGCTTGTGGTTGAATCATCAAAGGGAAAAATTGAAAGGAAGTGGGCGTTTCCGTTTGCGCTATCCAAAAAGTCGTTCCCCACTATCGCGGCATATCCGCCCCGTCCGCTCGTTGTTTCCGTCCACACGCCAGGGTTAAGCGTAACGCCGCCCACGCCCACGGGAGACACCGCGCCCGGTTCAACGGAAAGCATTGCGAAAGGCGTTGTCGTCCCAATCCCCACCGTGCCGTCCGATTCTATCACCATATTTGTCGGAGAACCGTCAGCGTCTCTAAAGAGAATTCTGTCCGCATCTACAACGAGGAGTCCTGGCGTTGTAGCGTGCGTCCCTCCGTATAACTCAAAATTAGCCCCCCCGCCTCCTGTCTGGCCGCCTGTAATAGTAAGGACAGAATCTTCTGCATCCCGAAGGATTGATACTGTTGACCGCGAGGTAATAGTTCCATTTACATCAAGGGTTGTTCCCGGACTCGCCGTCCCAATCCCGACATTGCCGCTCCCGTCTATCACAAACGGCGTGGTGTCAGTGGTCTCGTCATTCACATACATCACATACTCTCCCGTTCCTGTAACCGCTAAAGTGGCGGAGGGGGAGGTCGTCCCAATGCCGACATTCCCTGTTGAGGTAATTCTCATTTTTTCAGCCACCGTTCCTCCACTAATAGTTAAAAAAGACAAATCCCCATCAACGGTTGAAGATGTGCGGTTTGTAAAATATGTTTTAATTGCGGATGCGGTACGATTATTTCCGCCTGAATCAGTTGTGCCGAATACTAGTGTGGCAAAATTGCCGTCTGTCGTGTCAGTGTTTTTCAACTGCATTTGTTTGCTAAAAGCCGTTGCAGAAGTTGATGTGTCGGAGTATTCAAATCTTCCTGCTATTTCCGAACCACCTATGACATGAAGCGCTGTTTCAGGCGCATTCGTCCCCACCCCCACCCTCCCGTCTTCATTCACCACAAACCACGGCGTAGTAGAACCGTTATCCGACACTACAAATGTCGGCGCGCCAGTCGTTACTTTCTCCACGCTTAATTGTCCCCACGGGGTCGTCGTTCCGATGCCGACATTACCTCCAGTATCAATCGTAAAAATATCGCCGTCAGAAGCCGAGGTTACCGAGAAATAGGAGAGGGCGGGGCTTGAACTTGCTATTTCAATTATCGCGTCAGGGGTGAAGTCGCCAAAACCGAGCGCGCCCGCGCCTGTCAATGTCGCGAGGGACTTCCCGTTCGGTATTTGAAAAACTATGGTCGTACTCGCTTTGAGCCAAGTATTGCTTTCCGCGATATGCGAAAGGACGCTTTCGTTTTGAATGAGGATGCCGTCCGCGTTAGAGGTGTTAAAAACGCCGTTCACATCAAGAAGGTGTCCCGGACTCGCCGTCCCAATCCCGACATTCCCCGC
>CAZYWN010000084.1:0-2568 GCA_964651525.1 uncultured Candidatus Saccharibacteria bacterium
TAATCTCCGGATTCACGCTCCGCGCGTATTCTACGCATTGTTTCGTTGTCGCAACGTTTTCTTCAAACGACAGTTTCGCGCCGTCAAAAATCATCGCGTCAAAACCCGCGTTAACCGCCTCTTTTACGCCCTCAAATGAATAGGTGTGGTCGGCATTCAAAAAAATCGGATACTCGTATTCTTTACGGATGCTTTTTACAAGCGCTGCTGCCTGACGAACGCCCACGAACCTTCGCTCCCCTTCCGAGATACCGATGGTGACCGGCTCACCCGCCTCTTTCGCCGCCTCAAAAATTGCCCACAGCGCCTCTATGGTGGAAATGTTAAAATGCCCGATGGCTTTCTTTGCCGTAACCGCCTCTCCAATATATTCCTTGAGCGATTTCATATTATTTTAGTATAGCAAAGCTAGGTTATAGGTTCTAGATGCTAGGGTCTAGGGTCTAGGGTCTAGGGTCTAGGGTCTAGGGTCTAGGAGAAAAAACAAACCGTTCTTTTGTTTTGTTGTTTCTTTGCTTCGTTGCTTTATTCCATATTTCAATTCCCAAATTCAAAGTTGTGCGGTATCATAACTACTAATGGCTACCGAATACGATTTCATCGCTGTGGGCGACATCACGACCGACGCGTTCATAAAGCTTAAAAAAGAAAACACGACCGTTCTTTGCGACGAAAGCGGGCGCAAATGCAAATTGTGCATGAATTTCGGCGACAAGATTGAGTATGAGTCCGTCACCGAAGTGTACGCGGTCGGCAATAGCCCGAACGCCGCCGTCGCCGCGCGTCGCTTGGGGCTTAACGCGGCGCTCGTCACAAACGTGGGAGATGACCTCCGCGGAAAACAAAAAATAGCCCATCTTGAAAAAGAGGGCATCCCTACTGATTTCGTGAAAGTGCACAAGGGCAAGGAAAGCAACTACCATTTCGTGCTGTGGTACGAAGAAGAACGGACAATTCTCGTCAAGCACAACGAATACCCCTACGAGATGCCCGACATCGGAACACCGCAGTGGCTTTATCTTTCTTCGCTTGGAGAAAACTCCGTGCCGTTCCACCATGCGATAGCGGACTATATACAAACGCACCCGGAGACAAAGCTCGCCTTTCAGCCGGGAACTTTTCAAATGAAGCTCGGCTACGAAACGCTCAAAGATGTGTACGCGGTAACGACACTTTTCTTTTGCAACCTGCAGGAAGCTCAGCGAATTTTGAAAACGGAAGAACGTGATGCGAAGAATCTTCTTGATGGTATCCGCGCCCTCGGCCCAAAAATCGCCGTCATCACGGACGGGCCGAAAGGAGCACACGCATCCGATGGCAAAGAAACATGGTATGCGCCCATGTACCCCGACCCCGCGCCGCCCATTGACCGCACCGGCGCGGGAGACGCGTTTGCCTCCACTTTCACCGCGATGCTCGCTCTGGGAAAAACACTGCCGGACGCGCTTCTCGCGGCACCCGTAAACTCCATGTCCGTAGTGCAAAAAATAGGAGCCCAGGAAGGGCTCCTCACGATGGATGAAATTGACGCGTGGCTTGCGAAAGCGCCTGCCAATTATAAACTTGAAAAACTCTCCTAGGATTTAAGCCCACGCCTAAATGCACGGCGGTTATTGTTTTGGCTTTTTCACCTGCCTGTTCCCTCGGCGCTCTACTTTGTTCTCAAGCCGCGGCGGACGGCGGAGCGGAAAAGGATGGGGGGTTTCCCGCCCGCGAGAGAGTTTTTTAAGTATCTGATAAAGGTTTTCTTTCATGAAAATATAAAAAAATACAAGATACCAATCTACAAATCTTTACGAATGATACTAATGGCTACAAATGTGACGTTTTAGATATTCGTATTCATTCGTTGCATTAGTATTCATTCGTATATTGGTATCTTTCATCTCTTTGCGAAGAGCTCGTTCAACTTCTCCCTCGTTTCCGCGCCAAACTCGCCGCGTTCGGCGATGCCATACCGCGTCTGGAAATCGGAGAGGGCATTTTTTGTGCATTCCTTAAAATTACCGCTGACCGGACAATCGCGGAGCGACTCCCCTCGCGGAGGGTAAAAGCCGAGCAGGGAAAGCGCCGACTGAAACGCGGCGACATCATTGTTCCGAAGCACGCCGTAGGAGAGCGGCTTTCCCCATTCATATGGAGCAAACCACGCGGATTCGTTCGCCAATTTTTTGCTGTCGCCAAAATACGACAAAAGCCCTTGATAGGTGCGGAACGCCGCCTCCTTGAGCATCACTTCCGTCTGAAATCGCGGCTCGTAGATATAGCCGTACTCAAGAAGTATGCTTGCTGAACGGAGCGAGCCGTACGAGCCGACCGCAATCAAGTCCGAATCGGGAATGATGGTGTCTTTTTCAAGGTGCAGATTGCTTGCCGCCCAGTACCTGCCGAAGTTCTCCGAAAGAGCTTCCGCGATTTTCCGCGAAGGAAGATAATTCGGGAAAGAAGGGTCGGGAATATACATACTGTACCCATCGTAGATGATGCTCTGCGACTTTCGCGGCGTATCGTTCAAGTGGAGATGTAAAACAATGTCCACGTCATTGTCGTTTGCCCATCGGTTGATGC
>CAZYWN010000085.1:0-2497 GCA_964651525.1 uncultured Candidatus Saccharibacteria bacterium
ACGACGAATGCGCGCTTGACAACCCCGCGCTCGTAGAACGCGCGATTAGCGTCACGTATTAAACCTCAAGGCCCGTCCTTGCGGTGAGTTATCCACAGGTTATATACAATGACGGAGAAACATACTATCCCCGCAGATATTCACGAGAGAGTCGCGAAACTCCGTAAAACTATTGAACGGCATCGCTATCTTTATCATGTCTTAGATAAAGAAGAAATCAGCCCGGAGGCGCTTGACTCGCTGAAGCACGAGCTTGTTCTGCTTGAAGAAAAATATCCGGAGTTGCAAACGCCCGATTCGCCAACCCAGCGCATCGCGGGGAAGCCATTGCCGGAATTCAAAAAAGTGCGGCACGAAGTGCCGCAGTGGTCGTTTAACGACGCATTTTCCGAGGAGGAAATCCGCGAGTTTGACGCGCGGGTGAGGCGGCTTCTCAAAGAGGATTTTGGAATGGCGGCGCACCCGACCTATGTCGCTGAATTAAAAATTGACGGCTTGAAAATCGTGCTTACCTACAAAAAAGGTGTCTTGGAAACGGCGGCAACGCGCGGCGACGGCATGGTCGGGGAAGATGTGACCCATAACGTGCGGACGATAGAGTCCGTCCCGCTTCGTCTAAACGAAGACATTACTATCGTCGTTGAGGGCGAAGTATGGCTTTCCAAAAGTGAGCTTGCGCGCATCAACAAACTGCGCGAAAAGGAGGGAGAGCCGGTGTTTGCAAATCCGCGAAACGCCGCGGCGGGTTCCATCCGTCAACTTGACCCGAAAATCGCCGCGAAGCGGCATCTGGATAGTTTCATCTATGATGTAGCGAAAACGGAAAAAGAAATACCCGCGACTCAAACGGAGGAGCTCGCGTTTTTGAAAAAACTCGGCTTCAAAGTGAATGCGCATCACAAACGATGCGCGACGATTGACGAGATAATTGATTTTTGGAAGTTGTGGCAAGGAGACGCGCATCGCAAAAAAGAAGAATACTGGCTTGACGGCGTAGTGGTAAAAGTGAACGAAAAGAAATATCAGGACGCACTCGGCTTTACGGGCAAAGCGCCGCGTTTCGCTATCGCGTTTAAGTTTCCCGCGGAGCAGGTGACGACGGTTTTGAAAGACGTGAAGTTTCAGGTTGGACGCACGGGCGTCGTGACGCCGGTTGCGGTTTTAGAGCCAGTCGCGGTCGGCGGCTCGGTCGTGTCCCGCGCGACGCTTCATAATGAAGATGAGATAGCGCGTCTTGACGCGCGCATCGGCGACACGGTGGTGCTCCAAAAAGCGGGTGATGTCATTCCCGACATCGTGGAGGTGGTAAAAGACATGCGAACGGGCAAGGAGAAAAAGATTCATTTCCCGGCGCACCTTCCTGAATGTGGCGGTGACGGGCGCGTGGTGCGGAAGGAAGGCGAGGCGGCGCATCGGTGCGCGGTCGCTGGCTCGCTCGTTCAGCGCGCGCGGCAGTTCCACCATTTTGTTTCAAAAAAAGCGTTTGATATAGACGGACTCGGCCCGCAGATTGTGAATCTTTTGCTTGAAGAAAAATTGCTGCATTCGTTTGAAGACATTTTTACGCTCAAAAAAGAAGACCTTGTTGGGTTGCCCGGGTTTGGAGAGAAAGCGGCTGATAACCTACTCGCGTCAATAGAGAAAGCCAAAAAAATAGATCTCTCCAAATTTCTCGTCGCGCTTTCTATTCCGCAACTGGGAGAGGAGACCGCCGAGGACATCGCGCATGCATTCGGCACGCTTGCCGCGATAGAAAGCGCGACGGAGGAGGAACTTCTCAAGGTAGATGGCGTCGGCGGAGTCGTCGCCGAGTCAATCCACGGCTGGTTCCGCGAGGACGCGCATAAAGAACCCGTCAGAAATCTTTTGAAATATGTTGAGGTGCGCGCGGTAAAAAAGGTGGATAAAAAGGCGCTCCCGCTTGGCGGTAAAACATTCGTCATCACGGGAACGCTCGCGTCTTTTTCTCGCGAGGAAGCGAAAGCGGCAATCCGCGAACGCGGCGGTGATGTCTCAAGTTCGGTCTCAAAGGAAACCGATTACCTTGTGGCGGGGGAAGACCCTGGCTCTAAATATGAAAAGGCAAAAAAACTCGGCGTGAAGATACTGAACGAGGAAGAGTTTTTGAAGATGGTGGGGAAGTAGGAATAGTGTCGCGTATATAGTATCGAGTAGAAAAGACATGAAATCCTAAACCCCAATGCTCAATGCCCAACAAAATCACAAACCATAAATCCCAAAAGACGTTTATTGGGTTTTGGAGCTTGGGGTTTGATTGGTCATTGGGGTTTAATTAGAAATACGGGACATCAAATGGTATTTTTGTCTCAAAATGCTATATTTACTTGATGGACGATAAGGAAATTAGGGCATTGGCCGCGCTCGCGCGCATCCATATAGACGATAACGAAATCCCCGAAATCGCGGAGAATCTTCAGCGTGTTGTTCAGTATGTTTCTGAAATCCAGAACGTGGATATAGGAAAAGAACGATTGTC
>CAZYWN010000086.1:0-2450 GCA_964651525.1 uncultured Candidatus Saccharibacteria bacterium
CCCCTACCGCGTATAGCGCGATAGGGGATGGTTTTACCTGCCGTCCTGCTCTGTCTTGAGCGCGGCGAGCGCTTCAAAATAGGTGCGCGTATCACCCAGAGGGGAAAAGGAGTCGGGTATGAAAAGCCCTTTTTTCTTTCCTTTCGGCACACTGCCACGCCGATACCCCAGATACCACTGCGCTCTTTCTTTCTTGCCCTCCTTCGTCGGATCGCTCATCCGCGCCGCGATGGAAGCCTCGAAATCAATGGCTTCCAATTTCCGAAGCGCGCCGTCAACTTCCGGCGATGTCTTGAGTATGGCGAGCAACGCCGCAAAGAAAGCGTTTCCCAGAACTTCACCGGGAAGAGTGTCTTGCCTCCACCCGTTCCACACCCAATCATTATAGAAACCGCCGAGCGATTTCAAGGTATAGGTGAGAAGCGTTACTTGGTCAAAAGACCAGGGTGTCTCTTCGGGCGAGACGAGTATCTCATCCCAAAACGAGTACCATCTCGGGTTGCACGCGTCCTTGTCTTCGGTTTGACGTGGCTCAACGGTGTCGCCAATACACCCGAAGACGAAATGGGGGAATTGTACTTCATTTCCCGCTTTTAATTCGCGGTCAAATGAGTCCCTGCCGGTTGCGCCGGTTCCAACGCGGCGCGCCAAGGCAAGAGGCAGAAGCTCCGTCAGAGGCACCTTCGCCCCCATTTCCTCCAGCCCCTCTTTTTGCGCCGTGATGTGAACCATCTCATCCTTCCCGTCACCCTCGTTGTGCTTCCGCCTTCCCCCAGGAAGAACAACCTGAGACACCAGTATGCCCTTCCTTTTACGCGCCTTGCGTTTGTCCCTATCCTCAACTCCGAGGACCAAGACGCCCCCTTCAGGGGTAAAACGCAGAACCGCGACAGACGCGACGCCATCCAGAAGCGGCGGGGTGTCCCGACGCTGTTGTTGGGGGATCTTCCATGGAGGCCGCATGTTCTGTCTCGTGCGTTGCCGCTCTGTTTTGCGCACCATTCGTCTGCCCATTTCGCTACCTCCTTCTCGCGGTTGACTGTGTGAAGAACTACAAACTGGCTATATGATACCAGAAACAACGCACTGTGTCAAACAAAATCGCGAGCACAAAACCCCAAGCCCCAAATTCCAATAAACGGCTTTTGGGATTTATGATTTGGGGTTTTGTTGGGCATTGAGCATTGGGGTTTTGGATTTTTATTAGGTGAATTAGATATTAGGTGAATTAGAAATTATTTTTCCTCCCTCTGTTTCCCATGGAACCTACTGTGTATCTCCTTCAGATGCCGGTCGGTTACATGCGTGTAAATCTGCGTCGTTTGAATGCTCGCGTGTCCGAGGAGAACCTGCACCGAACGAATATCGGCGCCGTTTTCAAGGAGGTCGGTCGCGAACATATGGCGGATAGTGTGCGGCGTGACGCGCTTATCAATACCGGCTTTCGCGGCATACCGCTTAATGATGCGTTCCACCGAGCGTTTGGTGATGTTCTGCGGTTCACGCTGTTTTTCCGCTTTTCCCGCCCCCGGCCCATAGTGCACGAAAAGCGCCTCCGCCATGTCGGTGCGTTTTGCGAGATACGTTTTGACCGCCTCTTTAGCGCGGAGAGAAAGAAAGACGAGGCGGATTTTCCCGCCTTTTCCGCGGACGGAGATTTCATCGCGCGTCCAGTCAAGATAGCGGGGGAGCGCGCAGAGCTCGGAAACACGCAAACCGGTGGAAAAAAACATTTCCAGAATTGCCTTGTCGCGCACACTCTTCAAATCGCCTCCGCCCGGCGCGTCAAGAAGCCGCGCAAGTTCGGCGGTGGAAATAAGGTTGAACTCCCGCGGCGACTCTTTCGCGAGCTCAATCCGGTCGGCGGGGAGCGCTTTAATATCACGCCGCCCGAGATATTTTAAAAACCCGCGCAGAACTATCAGACAATAATTATGCGTCCGCACATTCAATCCTTCGCGATTAAGCGTTTTGCGGAATCCGCGAATCGCTTCTTCGGTAATGTCCGCGGGCGTTTTCACTTTTGAGTGCGCAAGAAACCGCGAAAGATAGCGGTCATAATTTTCCACCGTCCGCACACTCCGCCCTTTTTCAATCTCAAGATACTCAAGGAAATCACTTTTGAGCTTGGCGATATCCATGCGCATAGTATAGCAGGATAAAAAATCGTAGTTATACCGCACAAAATAATTTTTAATTTAAAATTTTGAATTTTTCCGCCGGAGGCGGATCCTCCTTCGGAGGAGAATTTTGAATCAAACTCAAATAATCTAATATCTCAAACATTTTGTCATTTAAAATTCATTCAAAATTGGAAATTCATAATTCAAAATTGCCTTGGATTTTATCAGAAATTGTTTCACTAAAAAGACCTGAAAACGAGGAGGGCTTGCATTCTCTAACGATATATGCTAATATACACATATGCTTTCAAAGAAACACAAAGAGGA
>CAZYWN010000087.1:0-2439 GCA_964651525.1 uncultured Candidatus Saccharibacteria bacterium
CGCCCCGATACACGAGAACGCCCAAAAAGAAAAGCCACGCAAGCGCCCCCAAAAGGCCAGTCGTCACGGCAAAAGTCGGCAGAAGCCCGATGCCGAAACGAAAATCCGCATTCCAAAAGACGGTCGTGTTCACTGCCTCGTCTTTCAATAAGAGCCACTGCTTTACGAATAGATTCGGACCGCTTCCTAAAAGAAGATTTTCCCGCCATGTCCCTTGTATGACATCAATCGTTGCGGACCATGAGGGGCGCACTTCAATCTGGTTAATATGCAACGCGTTTGAAAGAGGCCCTTGAAGCGCGTCCCCCGCAAGAAAGAAAAGGACTGACAACAGAAGCACGGCGAGCGAGACAAACGGCATGGTTTGCACGGCGAGCGCGCGGCCTGCTTTTTTCGCAAAGAGAATCAAAGAAAAGCGGTACACCGAGACAATTAAGGCGAACACGCCGAGAATGCCCCATGCAAGAGAAAAACTGGTCACCACGAGCGTGGCAAGAGCGCACCCCAGCACGCAATAGAAAAACACGCGCGCCTTTTTCCCCAAAGTAAGATATTCAATCGTAATGAGAGAAAGGAGGGCGACCATTCCGGCAAAAAGCGCGAAGTCATTCCACTTGCCAAGAATGCTTCCTGTTGAGGAATCAAAGTTTTTGAAGAAAAGAAAATCACCCCCTGCAAAAAGATTCGCCGCCTGAAGTAGAAAGACGGCGAGGAAAGAAACGACAACGGCAACATAGAGCGCAAACAGGCGCGTCCGCGATTCAAAAAGAACCGCTCCGAGAAACGCGGCGAGCGCCAAAAACAGGATGGAGACAAACGTTCCCATGTCGTAAACGAGCCCCGCAAAAGATGCCTGTGTTGACGGAGAAAAAATCGCGCTCGCCAAAAAAACGGCGACGACAGAAAAAAGAGACACAAAAAGCAAGCTTTTCGGGACGCGCACAACGCCATCCTGAAGACGCCCAATCAGCCAAAAAAGAAGTGCGAGGAGCACCATCGCCGCAAGAAGCAGCGACTTCGCGAACGGAAGAGAGAACGCGGAAAAAGGAATAAAGAAAAGCGGCAGAAGAAATGCTCCCGCGATAATGATGAAAGTCGCGCACGCGTCAAAACGCGTCTCCTCGCTTCGGGACACGCCGGCGCTTTGTTTAAAGAGGCTGAAAATCATAGGATATAAAAAATAGTAAAGATTCTCTCCATTATAGTAAAGATTCTCTCCATTATAGAGGAAAAACTTTTGATGGGCAAAGGGGGATACGTTTAGTAGTCAGGCCTTTCGCAACACCCCGCATTCGCCAACCGTCTTTCCTTGACACGCTCACATGCCCCTGCGAGGCATTTTCGCTCTGTCCTCGGCTCGCTCGTTTCGCTTAAACGCTTCGCGTAATGATAAGCGAAACTCCGTGCCCGCTCGCCTGCGGATGGTCTCGAAAAGAGGTCGGCTCCTGCATTGAGGTGTTGCGGAGGTCCTAAAACTTTGCGGGATATTGCTTTTTCGTTCTGTTTATGGTACTATTATTAATGGCTGGCGTCGGATAGCCGCACTCTAGGTTGCCGGGGGCTGGATACCGGGTGCTGGGTTTTTAAACCCAGTTCCCAGTTCCCAGTCTCTAGTTCCTAGAAGTGAGGAAAGTCCGAACACCCCCTGCCCTTTTGAGGGACTAACTGCATTGTATCTCTTCAGATTTTACGATTATTATATTCCAGAGAATGCGACGAAAGGTTGGTAACTCAAAAGGGCCGGGAAACAGGTGATGGATAACATCCACCGTCACGATAGCAATATCGCGATAGGGAAAGTGCCACAGAGACAATACTACCCGCTACTTCGTAGCGGCAAAAGGTGAAAAGTGTGCGGGTGCTTCCTTCGTTGGAATCTACCGCAGTTTCCGGCAGAGCGATTTACCGGAATGGCAAACCCCACCTGGTGCAAGGCCGCGCTGTGGCAGCTACCAACATCCAATTTCCAACTTCCAACGGGAGCATAATCTAAGTTGGCTGTTGGTGGTTGGCTGTTGGTAGTTGCGTAGCAGAGTGCCGCTTGAGCTTGCGAGTAATCGCAGGCCTAGATAAATGGCTATCCCCAACTCTTTTGGGTACAAAAGAATTGGGACAGAATTCGGCTTACAGACGCCAGTTATACAATGAAAACGCCCCCGCAACCGCGGGGGCGTTTTCATTATTCCGCATAGTATAGTTCCGCGCTCCCTAGCAAAACTCGCACACGTTTTTCGGCTTTTTGTTCTCTCCGTTGTGTTCTTTATCGTGCGCTTCTTTATCGGCAGAGGGCGTATGCGTTTCATCTTTATGCTCGTGATGAGAGTCCTCCTCGCGGGGAGACTCTTTGCCCCCGAAGATTTTTTTAAAAAAGTTCATAGGTAAATCTTAGTTTAGTAATCAACTTTAGAAGTATACCATGCGCTCCTGTTCACGGAAGGG
>CAZYWN010000088.1:0-2395 GCA_964651525.1 uncultured Candidatus Saccharibacteria bacterium
GGTGTGCTCAAAAACAAATCTCCATACCCTTGTCGTATACGCCAGAACTTTTTCATCCCTGCGTAGAGACGGCGTGATGGCTTTGAGATCTTTTTTACCCCTTCCACCCGCGGCTTTCCTTCTTTGTAGGACACGCCGATTTCAAGCGTCTTTTTTTGCTTCCGTGTTTTCTTCTCAAGAGAAGCGACGTATCCCTCCTTCAAGAGCGCCGCGAGAACCGCGTGCCGAAATTTAGAATACGGAGCAAAAACAGTTGCTTTGCCTGCCATGCCGGCGTTCTTTATCTGTATTAATGTGTCTGCGATAGGGTCCATGTTAAAAGAATTTAAGATGTAACATATAAGATATAGGATTTGATTTTTCCGCCGTACAGAAAAGTTTTTTAAATCTTAAATCTTATATCTTAAATTTGTTACCATGACGACTTCCTCACCCCTGGAATCATCCCCTCATTTGCAAACTCGCGAAAGCAGATTCTGCAGAGGTCAAAATCGCGCATATACCCCCTCTTTCTGCCACACCGAAAACAGCGGCGTACAACGCGAGACTTATATTTTGGCGGCTTTTGCGACCGCGCTATCGTTGATTTTTTCGCCATATCAGCTTACAAAAGCGTTGTTTAGAGTAACAAAAACGGCAGCCATTGTCAATTACCTTTTAGTCCGTAGCAACTTTGCGCCCGTCACGGGCGGATTCTTTTTTCTACGTTCTATTTTCTACTTTCTGGCGTTATTTCTTAAACGGCACGCCGAGGCATTCAAAAAATGCTATGGCATCCTCCCGCTTCTTCGCGTTGGTGACAATAGTCACCGAGAGCCCAAACACGTCTTTCAATTCTTCGTCCGCGGTTTCAGGAAAAATGTTGTGCTCTTTGATGCCGACGGTAAGGTTGCCCATCTCGTCAACCGATGACTTTGGAAAACCGCGGAAGTCCCTGATGCGAGGAATCGCGATATTGAAAAGCCGGTCCAAAAAGTCATACATCCGCGCGCCGCGGAGAGTCACGAACTGACCAATTGCATCACCTTCGCGCAACTTGAACGACGCAATTGATTGTTTTGCCGCCCGAGGCGACGCTTTTTGCCCAGTCAACTTGGACAAGCGTAGAGCAACAAAATCATTTTTATTTTTATCAAGACGGGAGAGTTTTCCGGTTCCGGAATTTACCGCCACTTTAAGAACACGAATCGCTTCCATCGGACTTTTAAACCCGGCCTGTGTCTTTAGCGTCTCGTATGCCTTATTTTGTTTTGTTTTTATGGTTTCCATGTGTGTCTTTCAATTTTTCGGCATCGAGCCGAAAAATTGAAATGCGACGTTACGAATGTCGCTCATGCGAATAAAGATTTTTACTTTCCATAATTTTTTAATTCGTGTCATTCGGTCTTATTCGTAACATTCGTGTTGTGTTAAATCTCCACTCCGCTTTTCTTTGCCACCCGGACCTTCTTCCCTTTTTCCATCCTCATACCGATACGTGTCGGCGTACCGGTTTTTGGGTCGGCAATCATGACATTTGACACGTCTATCGGCGCCGCCACGGAAATAATCTGCCCTTTTTCTCCCGACTTCCGGGGTTTTTGATGATGCTTTTTCAGATTAACATTCTCCACGACGACGCGGTTCTCTTTCGGAAAAACCTGGGTTACTTTTCCTTTTTTACCCCTGTCTTTCCCCGTGATGACTATTACATTGTCTCCTTTTTTGATATTCATGAAATATAAGATACTAATATACAAATCCTTACGAATGATACTAATGGCTACAAATGTGAAGTTTTAGATATTCGTATTCATTCGTTGCATTAGTATGCATTCGTATATTGGTATCTTTTATTTTTCTAAACGACTTCCGGCGCCATTGATATGATTTTCTGGTATCCGAGCTCGCCCAGTTCGCGCGGAATCGGCCCAAAGATTCTTCCGCCGCGGGGGTCCTGTTTCCCTTTTTCAACAAGCACGACCGCGTTTTCATCAAAACGAATATAGGAACCATCTTTGCGGCGAAACGGCTTCGTCTGACGCACGACAACGCCATAGACAACGTCTTTCTTCTTTACCATCTTGCGCGGTTCTGCAACCTTTACGGAAAGCACAACAATCTCGCCAATACACGCATAACGTTTCTTGGAGCCGCCTGGAATCTTAAAAACCTGGGCAATTTTTGCCCCTGAGTTATCTGCTATCCGTACTTTTGTCTGTGGTTGAATCATATGTGTCTTTCAATTTTTCGGCGTCGAGCCGAAAAATTGAAATGCGACGTTACGAATGTCGCTCATGCGAATACTATTCGTGTCATTCGTTTTTCATTCGTGGATTGGTGTCGTGTACAATTCTAAAATGTTTCTCCTTTGAAATCGGCCTGGTTTCTTCAATCAGAACAGTGTCGCCGATTT
>CAZYWN010000089.1:0-2285 GCA_964651525.1 uncultured Candidatus Saccharibacteria bacterium
AAATTAAAAATTTAGATAGTTGGTCTTTTATTAGGTGAATTAGAAATTAGATGAGTTAGAAATTATAACTCTTTTACTTTCTCAATGAGAATGGAGTATTCCCCTTTTCTTTTTGATATTTTCCCTTTTACAAGTATTCCTTTGTCCTCCTCAAAGAAGTCCTTATATTCGGTGTAGACGCGCGGGAAGACGACCGCTTCAAGCGTGTCGTTCAAGTCCTGAATCTTCGCGAACGCCATGCGGTCGCCTTTTGAGGTAAGAATCGTTTTTGCCTCGGTGACGACACCGCCGATAACCACGGTTACTCCTTCGGGGAGCTGTTTCATTTTTTGTATCGTCATCTTAAGGGCGGTAAGCCGTTCTTTGTATTCGTCCATCGGATTTCCGGTTAAGTAAAGCCCCAGCAGTTCCTTTTCCCATTTGAGCATTTCTTTTTTTGACGCGGGCGGCGCGGCGCGGAGGTGTAGTTGCGGAGCGGACGCCTGGCTTGCCATAAGGGCAAAGAGGGAGTCCTGACGCGCGGCGCCACGCGCGTTTTCTTTATTGTAGGCGAGTATTTCTTCAAGATTCCCGAGGCACGCCCCGCGTTCGGCGAGGCAGTCAATCGCGCCGCATTTCACCAGTGACTCAAACGATTTTTTATTGAAATTACGATGCTGTACCCGCTCAATGAGGTCAGCAAGGGAAGCATAAAGTCCGTTCGTTTTTCGTTCGCCGATAAGCGCATCGGCGATTTCTTTGCCGAGGTTTTTTATTGAGTAAAGCCCAAACCGAATTTCTTCCCCCTTCGTGTCCTCGTTTTTCACTATAGTGAAACCGCCGAAGCTTTTGTTGATATCAGGAGGCAAAACAGGAATACCCATCCGCGCGCATTCGCCCATCGCCGCCGCGACTTTCTCTATGTCTCCGGATTCAGTTGTAAGGACCGCAGCCATATATTCTGCAGGGTAGTTCGCTTTCATATAGGCGGTCTGGTACGCGACGCGACCGTAACTTGCCGCGTGCGCAAGATTGAAGCCGTAAGCGGCAAACGGTTCTATGAGGCGCCATAATTCATTTGCCTTTTCTTTCGAGAGTTTGCCGTATCCCATGAATCCATTGATGAGTTTTTCTTTTTGCGCTTCCATTTCGGCGGGGATTTTTTTCCCCATCGCTTTTCGCAGTTTGTCAGCTTCCAGCCAAGAGTATCCGGCAAGCTTAATTGCGGTAAACAAAACATCATCCTGATACGTGATAACGCCGTATGAACGTTCTAGAAACTCCTTCATGCGTGGGTCAAGGTAAGAGATGAGCGACGGATTGTGTTTCCGTTTGATGTATTCAGGAATTGATTCCAATGGCCCCGGCCGGTAGAGCGCGACCATTGCGTTTATGTCTTCAATGCGGGACGGCTTTAACTCCATGAGATAGTGCGTCATACCGGAGCCATTCAGCTGGAAGGTGCCCATCGTTTCTCCCCGCGCGAGCATCTCAAACGTTTTTTTGTCACTGAACGAAATGCGTTCTATGTCAACATCCTCGCCGCGCCGCTCTTTGATGCGCCGCACCGCGTCTTCAAGTATGGAAAGGTTTGCGATGCCTAAAAAGTCAAATTTGATAAGCCCCGCGTCCTCAACCGCGTGCATGTCGTACTGGGTGATTACCTTCCCTCCTTTCGGGTCAAGCTGTACAGGAACGAAATCCGAAAGCGCGGAAGGGGCGATGACGACGCCCGCCGCGTGGACGGAGATATGGCGGACGCATCCTTCAAGTTTCTTCGCCATGTCAATAACCTCTTTCGTCTGCGGCTCTTTCTCGTACATCTCACGGAGCTCGGGCGTTGTTTCCAGCGCGTGGTCTATAGTCATTGGGAAACCTTGCGAGCCCATGGGGATGAGCCGCGAAATGCGGTCGCCGACTTCGTAGGGGTGCCCCAACGCGCGGGCGACATCGCGCACCGAACCGCGCGCCATCATAGTGCCGAAAGTGCCTATCTGCGCCACCTTATCATCCCCGTACTTCTTTTTTGCGTATTCAATAAGCTCATCACGACGGTTGTCGGCAAAGTCCATGTCTATATCGGGCGCGGATGGGCGCTCCGGATTTAAGAATCTCTCAAAAGGAAGATTAAACTCAAGAGGGTTTACCTTCGTAATGCCGGTGAGATAGGTGACGATTGAACCGGCGACGGAACCGCGGATGTTGGTGTATATGTTGTTTTCTTTTGCGTAGCGCAGAAGGTCGGCGACAATGAGGAGATACACGGAGAACCCTTTGTCCTTTATGATGCCGAGTTCGTATTCAAT
>CAZYWN010000090.1:0-2241 GCA_964651525.1 uncultured Candidatus Saccharibacteria bacterium
CCGTGTTGAAGTGGCTCACGGTTGTCGCGAGCGACCCGCCAAGCTTGTGCATGAACGAGTCATAATTGTCTATGTGCCTCCCCAACTCCCCTACCCTTTTAATAATCTCCTGCGCCTGTTCTTCTATCTGGAGCGATTTTAATCCCTGAAGCACCGTCTGGAGATACGCAAGAAATGAAGTCGGGGAAACAATGATGACCCGTTTTTTCTGGAATGAGTATTCTATGAGGTCGCGCGTGTTTGTCTTGACCGCGCCGACTTGGTTGATGAGGAGGTCGTAAAAAATCGCTTCCGAAGGGATAAACATAAACGCGAAATCCATCGTTCCCTCGTTGGGGCGGATATATTTTGATGTTTCGTCTATGCGGTTTTTTAAATCCTGTTTGAAAAGTTTTTCCAGCCGTTCGCGCTCCGCCGCATCGCGCGTTTCAAGAATGCGGTTGTAATTTTCAAGGGAAAACTTTGAATCAATGGGGAGCATCTTTCCTTTTTCAAGAAAAATAACCGCATCCACGATTTCTCCATCGCCGAATTTGTACTGCATTTGAAACCGCCCGGGCGGGAGGACGTTCTGGAGCACCGATTCAAGATAGTATTCACCGAGGACACCGCGTTGTTTCGGATTCTGGAGCACGTCCTGAAGCGACTGCAACTGCTCCGCAAACCCCGCCACTTGCCGCGAGGTTTCTTTGACATGCGTCAACTCCGCCGTGATGTCACGAATGAGTTTCTGCGATTCGCCAAACTGTGTCCGCACCGAATCGTGCATAGAGCGCGCCTGCTCCCCAAGCCGCGTGTCCAAGACTCTCCCCAGCTCATTCAATTGGTTTTGGATAAGAAGAAGTCCGTCGTTTTTTTCTTCCGCACCTTCATTTCCGCGCCTGCGCAAAAAAAACCACGCAACGAATACGCCGATGGTGGCGGCAAGGAGTCCGGTGATGATGAATAGGAGGAGGTTCATAAAAATCAAACTCTAATCTCTAAACACTAAACCCTAAACAAATCCAAATATTTTAAATTCCAATGTCCCAAACTCTGCATTTTGAATTTTGTGCTTTGAATTTTGATATTGTTTAGGATTTAGATATTAGGATTTAGGATTTGTGAAAAATTAGGATTTAGGGTTTTGAATTTAGGATTTAATCCGTGTCCATTTATATACGACTACAAAGTTGTAATACAACTAATACACCGTGGAATCGTGAGCGCCAAAAACACAAGGTAGACCAATACTAACATAAGCGCCCGTGGGCGGGTAATTTTTCGCTTCGTATAAATAAAAAAGTGGACAAGCGCAAAAGAGACGAGAAGCAAGACGGCTACTTCTAAAAGATTCCGCGGCGAGCCCGTAGAAATCGGCCGCAAGAACGCCACGAGCCCGACAATCCCCGCCGCATTGTACGCCATGGCGCCGAACGTGTTGCCGAGCATCGCCGCGCCTTGCCCATTCTGGGATGCTTTCACGCCAAAAATAAAATCGGGTAGCTGTGTTCCCACTGCGAGAAATAATATGCCGAACAGGAAAAAATTTGAGTCAAAGTACGCGCCGACTATTTCCTTTGACGACCAGATAAGGAGAAACGAACTCGCGAGAAGAAGCGAAGAACCGGCAAGGAATAAGTAAATATGCTTTGCAATATGCGCGGATGAACGCAGTCCGCGCGGTTCAGGGGCGAGGGCTTCCTTGTGTTTATGGAAGTACTCCCCGTCCTTGAAAACTTTACCGATATAAAGCCCGAATGCGGCGAGAAGAATGAGACCGTCAACGCGAGAAAGCATTCCATCCAATCCCAAAAATATCGGCAGTATGCTCAAAACGGCAACGAGCCAGAAATTCTGCGACGAAACCTTCCCTTCGCTTGATACCGCCCCCGCGATAAGGACGATAAGCCCTACTTTGAGAGTTATATTCAAAAGGTTTGAACCGAGTATGTTCCCGAGCGAAAGCGCGGAAACGTTTTGGGTGGCGGAGGAAATACCGACGAATAATTCCGGAATTGAGGTTGCGAATGAAACAAGAAAAAATGCAGTGACAAACTGGGAAAGCCGCAGAATAAGCGCGAGACCTCCTATCGCGCGGGGAATCATTCCTCCGGCGTAAAACATCGCGAAGAAGGAGACGATAAAGATGATAAAGGGAAGGAACATGGTTTTGGAATTTTGAATTATGAATTTTGAATTTCGAGCCAATGACCGAATTTTGAATTTTTAAAAATTAATTCATTCAAAATTGATTCAAAA
>CAZYWN010000091.1:0-2122 GCA_964651525.1 uncultured Candidatus Saccharibacteria bacterium
TTCTTCCTTTTTCCCGCAAGAGTTCCCGCGCCAGGAATAGATGCCAGGCCCGAAAGAATGTTTTTCGCGTTCTTTGTCTTCGCCGGAGAAAGAGCAATCCTGTCAAGAAAAATAACCTCTCCTCGCCGCATTTTTAGAGAAAGCGCGATGGCAAGCGCTTTCGCGCGCATTTTTTTGTTGATTTTTTTGTCGTAACTCCGTTCGGTCGTCGGGCCGAACGTGATGCCTCCCCCGCGCCACAATGGCGAACGAATAGAGCCATGACGCGCTCGTCCTGTTCCTTTCTGTTTCCACGGCTTCTTGCCTCCGCCAGAGACTTCTCTTCTGTCTTTGGTGCTCGCCGAATTCTGCCGCGCGTTTGCCTGCATTGAGGTAACCACCTGATGCAGAAGGTCATCATTCCGTGGCACATTAAAAACCTGCTCCGGTAACGCAACCGTTCCGATCTCTTTGCCGTCTTGGTTATAGAGTTTGGATTCCATGCTATTGAATATGAATACAAAATTCTAAACCCTAAATCCTAAATTCTAAACAAATCCGAAACTCAAATATCTAATGTTCAAAAACGCTTATTTGGATTTTTTGATTTTGAATTTTGATATTGTTTAGGATTTAGATATTAGGATTTAGGATTTCTTGAAATTCGCGGAGCGAATTTCAAGCAGTGTCCCCCTCCTCCCCGGCACCGCCCCCGATACGAGCATCTCTCCCTTCTCCGTATCAACCGCGAGGACACGGAGATTTTTTATTGTCACGCGGTCACCGCCCATTCGCCCCCCCATGCGCATTCCTTTCACGACACGCCCTCCCGCACGTCCGCCACCTCCAATAGAGCCAGGCTCGCGAAACGAATGCTTGTTGCCGTGCGACCCGGGCCCGCCACGGAAACCGTGGCGCTTCACGACACCCTGAAACCCCTTTCCCTTGCTGACACCGGAGACAACAACCATATCCCCCGCCGCAAAAAGAGAAACATCTAAAGAATCCCCGACTGCGTGCGTCATTCCGTCTTCAAGGGGAAATTCCTTAAGAGTTCTGAAACTATTTCCCTTGAGATGCCCCTTGAGCGCTTTGTTCTGGGACTTCTTCTTGCCATATCCCACTTGTACTGCCTGGTAACCGTCCTTCTCTTTTGTTTTTATCTGCGTTACCGAGACAGGGCCCGCCTTAAGAAGCGTCGCGGGAAATGCGGCGCCATTCTCAGAAAAAACCTGAGACATGTTCTGTTTTGTGGCAAGAATGAATTTTGACATAGGTTCTAGGTTCTAGGTTCTAGGTTCTAGCACATCAAGAAACAATGCTTGTTTCCCTAGCACCTAGCACCTATACCCTAGCACCTGATTTAGAGCATCTTCACCTCCACGCTCACCCCGGATGGAAGTGTGAGGTTTGTGAGCGCCTCAATAACTTGCGCAGGAGGATTCAGGATGTCAATCAAGCGCTTGTGCGTGCGCATTTCAAACTGTTCGCGCGCGTCTTTGTAGATGAAGGTTGAACGGTTCACCGTATACTTCTTAATTTCAACAGGAAGAGGAACCGGTCCCCTTACTTTCGCGTCATGCCGCACTGCGGTATTTATGATTTGCCGCACGCTTGCGTCTAAAAGCTTATGCTCGTAGGCAGACACTTTGATGCGGAGCCTCTGCACGGCTTCTTCCTTAACGACCGCTTTTTTGCGCGTCCTTTTTTTGGGTTCTTTGGTTGTTGTTTCCGCAATCATAGTGGCTCGCTTCACGTGAGGAAGCGCAGAACAGATTTACGCGATTATTTTTGTGACCGCGCCAGCTCCGACGGTCTTGCCTCCTTCCCGTATGGCGAAGCGCTGTCCCTCTTCAAGCGCGACGGGCACAATGAGCTTCACCTTTCCGGAAACAGTGTCCCCCGGCATGACCATTTTGACTGACTCCGGCAAGGCGAGCTCGCCGGTAACGTCGGTCGTGCGCATGTAAAACTGCGGCTTGTATCCGGTAAAGAACGGCGTGTGGCGGCCTCCTTCCTCTTTTGTCAGCACGTATATTTCCGTATCAAATTCGGTGTGCGGTGTGACGCTTGCCGTTTTTGCAAGCACCTGGCCTCGGGTGATATCCTCTTTTTTCGTGCCGCGAAGCAAAACGCCCGCGTT
>CAZYWN010000092.1:0-2037 GCA_964651525.1 uncultured Candidatus Saccharibacteria bacterium
ATAAAATATGAGATACCAATCTACGAATACATGCGAATGATACGAATGAATACAAATGCGGTGTATTTGTTATTCGTAGACATTCGTTGTATTAGTATTCATTTGTATATTTGTATCTTTCATTTTCGTATTTATTCGTTGCATTAGTGTTCATTTGTATATTGGTATCTGATATTTTATGGATTATTTAGAAACAACAAAAAACAAAGTAACGGCGCTGTTTGATTACGATAAGGAAAAGCGCGAGTTTCCGGTCTATGGCGCGTGGCTCTTTATCCTCGCCTCTTCCTCCCTTGCGCTTATTTTGGTAGTATGGTTTGGTGGTGTTCTGTTTTTGGATATATCAAGCGGCCGTTTCTGGGAACAAAAAGGGAGTCGCGCGCAGACATTCAAAGATGTGATTGATAAAAACCGCTTGGAACAGGTGAACAGCCGTTACGCCGAACAAAAAGAACTTCTGGAAACACGGAAACAAACGCCGCTTTCGGCGCCGGACCCATCGTTCTAGATTCTAGGTGTCAGGTTCTAGGTGTTAGGTTTTGAAATTTTTAAAACGAGAAACAAAAAGTTAATTCTCTGTTTCCCCTATCACCTAATACCTAGAACCTAAAACCTGAACAAAAGCCCTTGTAGCTCAACGGATAGAGCAGCGCTCTTCTAAGGCGTTGATGGGGGTTCGATTCCCTCCAGGGGCACCGTATATGAAAAAACCTTTCATTCTTTTTGATTTTGATGGAGTTATAGTTGATTCATTTCAACCAGCCTTTGAAATTCAAAAAAGGATTTGCCCTCATTTAACTGAGGATGTTTATAGAAGACGTTTTGAGGGAAATATCAACGATTGGGAAGAACCAATAAATGTTCACACCGAAGAATGCCGGCATGACATTGATTTTTTTATGGAATACATTCCGCGAATGAAAAATGAAGTTCAAATCGTGCCCGGGATGAAAGATGCCGTTATTGAACTAGAAAAAAATTACACAATGGTTGTTATCTCCTCAACAATTACGAGTCCAATTCAAGAATTTTTAGAAGAGCACAAGGTGGCCAATCATTTTGCTCAAATCATGGGCAATGATGTGCATACGAGCAAGGTGGAAAAGATAAAAATGGTCTTTGAGAAATATGGCGTAGGGCCAGAAGACTGTATTTTTATCACCGATACGCTCGGCGACATGCGCGAAGCAGAAAAAATGGGGGTCGGGACAATCGGTGTTACGTGGGGATTTCATACTCCCGAAACACTGCTCCGTGGAAAACCGTTTCGGCTTGTTGAAAAACCGAGTGAACTTTTGATTGCTGTTTCAGATTATTTTAGGGTATTAAAGTAATTGGCGGCAAAATACGCCGTGTTCAATCGCAATCTTTGCTTTACTGCTCGGGTTCGTACTAATCCAAGAATACTGCCTCAAACTAAAAAAGGGAGGGTGCTCCGCACTCCGCTCTTTTGTTTTATGCGCGCTGAGGGATTCGAACCCCCGACCTTCGCTGTGTAAAAGCGTTGCTCTACCTCTGAGCTAAGCGCGCATGTTTCTTGTAAAACCATTCGGGGTGCCGAGAATCGGACTCGGTCTACCTGCTCCCAAAGCAGGCGTACTACCGGTATACTACACCCCGACTTAATGCTTAACCCCAAAGCGCGAACATTTACCCCGTACCAAACTTTGTTTTGGTGCGGAGCCATCATTGTGCTACGCCCCGCGTTTTTTCGTTAAGAACAAATCTATTATACCAACATGCGCTCAAAATTACCACTTGCGCGCATTTTCATAGCGATAACGATAAAGGACATTATTTGTCCTTTATAATCTCTCTACGGTGTCCTTTTGGGCCTTGCACAGCGTGTGCATAGATTACGATTTATTTTTCGTGTAAATGTAGGTCTTTTTTATTCGTCTCATTCGGTCTTATTCGGAATATTCGTGTTATAAGACCATGTTCTCCAGAACTCGCACCTTCGCTACTTTATTGTCTGCATTAACAAGGACAGAAATAATATCAAACTGCCATTCTGTTTCATCTGAAACACGAAAC
>CAZYWN010000093.1:0-1999 GCA_964651525.1 uncultured Candidatus Saccharibacteria bacterium
TGAACGAAACGGTGCCGTCTTTTAGAGCAAAGATGGTGTGGTCCTTTCCCATGCCGACATTTGTGCCGGGGAGCATCTTCGTGCCACGCTGACGCACGATAATATAGCCGGTTTTTACTTTTTCGCCGTCTTGATGCTTTATGCCAAGATATTGGGCATTGGAATCGGTGAGGTTTTTTGCGGAACCGCCCGCTTTTTTATGAGCCATAAGTCAATTGAAGATTTAAGGTATATGATTTAAGATTTAAAAACCTACATGGAGAGTATACGTCGTCTTACAGAAAAAATCAAGGGGGGAGTCCGGACCGTTAAAAACCTCGTGGAAAAAGAGGATGTTTTTATTGTTGCGGTGATTATCCTCGTCGGGTTCGGCGGATTTGGGCTCGGGCGGCTTTCAAGAACACACGAAGGAAAAATCCCCGTGGTTATAGAGAACGCTGTTCCTTCCGATAGCAGCGCCACGGGGGGAGCGGGAACGCTACAAATTGCGGATGCTCCGGGAACCAAAAACTTCGTCGCTTCGGTAAGCGGCACGAAGTATCATCTGCCGTGGTGCGCAAGCGCCGGTACTATTAAAGAAGAAAATAAAATATGGTTTGCGTCTGAAGACGAAGCCCGCGCGGCGGGGTATAGTCCGGCGGGGAATTGTAAAGGTATCTAACACGAATGACGCGAATTACAATGCGAATAACGCGAATAAAAAGAAGAGGGAGTGACGGTGTGAAACTCTTGCTGTGCAAGGTCGCCTAATATATCTTAAGTACACTATTGAATCCGGTAAATACGTCCCCCGCAGGCAGAATTTAGAATTTGGAATTTAGGATTTGGAATACAAAAAAATAAGAAAACAGAAGAGGCCGCCCTCCCTCTTTGTCGCCTCGGTGCTTCGTTGTTTCTTTGCTTCGTTGTTTAAAAATTTAAGAAAATCTTATATCTTAAATTTTCTTGCTCCTCCCCTCTGTGCTTCGTTGCTTTCTTGCTTTATTGATTTTTCGGCAAATACGACAACGGATTCAAATACCCGTTTTTTGCCGAGAGCGGCAGTTTGAGATACGTGCCGCAGATTTTGCTCACATATTTATTCGGCCCAGTCGGTTGAGAGATACTCACCGCCGCGGTCGCGTATACGGTGAAGTGAAGGTGCGGTCCGGTTGAATAGCCGCTGTTGCCGCTGTAGCCAACGATATCGCCGCGGGCTACTTCATCTCCCGCCTTCACCCGTATGAGCGAGAGGTGCGCGTAAAGCGTGGAAAGGCCGTTATAGTGCCGCACAAGCACCCATTTCCCGTATGAGACCTTGTAGCACTGCGCATCCGTATCGCCAGTGTCCACGACGGTACCGTTCAAAGCCGCCTTGACCGGCGTCCCCACGGCGCCGCGCAGGTCTATGCCGTTATGCCCGCCGTTGCCGTACACCTGCGGATTCGCGCTCGCGAAAGGAGTGTTCCCGAAATACTGCGTAAGAAACACGGTATCAAACGGCCACGAAAGAACCCCCGTTCCTGTTTCCGGCAGACTCGCCGGGTCTATCTCAACCCGAAGCCGCTCTTCAAACTCGGCGATTTCTCGCTCAAGCGCCTCTTTCTTTGCGATACGCTCTTCCAGCAAGTCGCCGTAGAGCGATTCTTTGTTTTTTGTTTCTTTCAAAAGCCGCTCCTTGGTATCCTTGTTCACAAGAACGATATCCTTCTGGTCCAAAAGCCGGCCTTTGTAGGAAAGAAGGTTCGCTTTTTCGTCATTCATGCGCTTTTCTTTTTCCTCAAGAGACACGCGCAACTCTTTCAACCCTTCCACGCGTGTCCTGACGACTGTCTGGAATTTGTCCAGATAGGTTACAAAGCTCCAGAAAGAAGAAAACGTCGGATTCGCGAGCATAATTTCCGCAAGCGAGCGCGTTTCAAGCGCGTATCGTTCGCGGAGAGTTTGTCTTAATGTTTTTGAGCCGTCTTCAATACGCGCTCCGGTGATATCTATATCAAACTTGAGCGCCGTTATTGAG
>CAZYWN010000094.1:0-1981 GCA_964651525.1 uncultured Candidatus Saccharibacteria bacterium
ACGCTCGTGGCAAGCGGGTCGGGGAGCGCCGTTGTCGTCGCGACGGGACGGCGGACGCGGTTCGGCGAAATAGTGGCGCGCACGCTTTCGGTCAGCGAGGAAAAAACGCCGTTGCAAAAAGACATACGCCGTATAGCGGCCCTCCTCTCTTCGGTTATTTTTGTTCTTGTCGGCGTCCTTTTTGCCGCGGGGATAGTTGCGGGCGAATCTTTCGGTACGATTTTTCTTCTTGCCGTCGCCATTGCCGTCGCTGCGGTTCCGTCCGGCCTCCCCGCCGCGGTTACGGTCGTGCTTGCGTTCGGTATGGAATCAATTCTAAAAAAAGGCGGGCTTATGAGGAACCTCCTCGGAACGGAAACACTCGGAAGCACGACGGTCATTCTTGCCGACAAAACAGGCACAATCACTGAAGCAAAAATGCGCGTCTCTGCCGTCGCAACAGCGACATCTCTCGCGCGGATAGAGGCGGAACCAGAAACGGCAAACCGCGCGATACTGATTTGGAACGAAGATGAACGGTCGGTGCTTTTTCACGCGGTTGCCGCTTCGGACGCGTTCGTGGAATGGAATCTTGCGCCGAAAGCTGGCACTGCCGAAAAGAAATACGCCTTGCAGAACGCCGAGCGTGTCGCATCAGAGAAAAAGGACGGCACAGAAAGTTCTTTTCTTGTACGAGGGCGTCCTATTGAGCGGGCAGTTTTTCTCGGGGGCATAGAAGCGGGGATTTTCCAAGAAGACATACGAAAAGAGTATCCTCAAACTGATTTTCTCAAGTTTGAATCCTCGCGGCAATTCGCGGCATCGGTGCATAAAAAAATGGGGGATGCCGCGCATCGTCTCATACTCGTTGGCGCTCCCGAATACTTGCTCCAGCGTTCGTCTTTTGTCCTTGGCGGGGGGAAAAAAATAAAGATAACGGAAGCAATCAGAAACATATTCGCTGACTTTCAGAAACGCCGTGGAGACAAAGGAGAACGCATTGTTGCTGTCGCGTTTAAGGACATGAACGAGAAGGTAGTTCCCCGTTCCCTTAAAGAGAATCCGAAAGAGTTTCACGATAAAGGAATTGTCTTTGCCGGATTTATTCTCCTTTCCGACCCGATACGCGCCGATGCCAAAAAGGCGGTCTTGGAAGCGCAGGATGCGGGTATACGGGTCATTATGGTGACGGGAGACAATGCGGCAACCGCGCTCCGCGTCGCGGAAACCGTGGGCATCTGGCAAAAAAACGACCCCGTAGTTCTGGGGGCTGATTTTGAGGGGAAAAGCGTCAAGGAGATAAAAACCATCGCGGCGCGCGCCTCCGTCTTCGCGCGGATGTTGCCGCAGAACAAACAGCGTCTCATAGAGATTCTGCAGGAATCCGGCGAAGTCGTTGCGATGACGGGAGACGGCATAAATGACGCTCCCGCGCTTCGCAAAGCGGATATCGGCATCGCGGTGGGAAGCGGGACGGATGTCGCGAAGGAATCAGCGGACCTTATTTTGATTGAGAACGGACTTGGCATCATTGTTTTTGCCGTCAAGACAGGCAGAAAAATAATAGACAATCTCCAAAAAATACTCGCGTATCTTTTTTCAACAAGCTTCAGCGAGATTTTTCTTGTGAGCGGGGCGTTCGCGCTCGGCGGTCCGCTCCCGCTTCTTCCCGCGCAGATACTCTGGATAAACATTATTGAAGAGAGTTTTATGAACTTTGCGTTTGCGTTTGAACCGGAGGAGCCGAATAGTATGCGTCGCGATCCGCGGAGAGTTGGCGAAGGAATTTTCACGAAACCCATGAAGTCCCTTATTGTCATTATCGCGGTGGTAACCGGTAGTATCCTCGTGGCGCTTTACGCGCTCTTTCGCGCGTGGGGTGTGCCAGAAGGAGAACTTCGTACCCTACTGTTTGTCGCGGTTGCCGTGGATTCCATATTTTTCAGCTTTTCGCTCAAGAGTTTCCAGACGCCCTTATGGCGCATTAATTTATTTTCCAACA
>CAZYWN010000095.1:0-1977 GCA_964651525.1 uncultured Candidatus Saccharibacteria bacterium
AAGTTCTTCACGAAAAGGGTTCGGCCCGTTTCCCGATTCCACGCTCTGGGTTCCCTTCAATAATGTGAAGGCGATAGAGAAAACTTTGGAGACGCACCGCGGTCTGGTCGCGGGCGTCCTCCTGGAGCCGATTCAGGGCGAAGGAGGCATCATCATTCCTGATGACGAGTATCTGCCTCAGGTGGAGAAACTCTGCCGGAAGCATGGTGTCCTCTTTATTCTTGACGAGATACAGACGGGATTCGGGCGGACCGGAAAAAATTTCGCGTTTGAGCACTACGGCGTCACTCCGGATATCGTAACCGTCGCCAAAGCGCTGGGCGGCGGCGTTCTCCCCGCGTCTGCAATCATCGGAAGAAAGGATGTCGTTTTTGACGGGGACCCGAAAATCTATGACATGCTCGCGCATCTCGCCATAGACGGCGCCGGAGAAGAAGGAGCGACGTGGTCGGGTGCGGCGGAAATCTGTATGGCGGTTCTCGCGTCCATCAAAGAACTCTGCGACAGGGACCTCGCCGAGCTTGCCGCGGAAAACGGCGCGCGATTCACCGCCGAGATGAAGGAACTCAAGAAGAAATATCCCCGCCTCATCATGGATGTCCGCGGCAAGGGGCTCATGGTAGGGGTGGACTTCTCTATTCCCGGGCGAACTATCTCGCGAGATCTTCTTGAGGAAGGTGTCTGGGCAGCCGCAACCGGGAAAGAAGGGCGAACTATCCGCTTCCTGCCGCCCTTGGCGACACCGCCGTTCGTCCTCACGGAAATCGTCCGGCGGCTTGAGCGCGTCCTTCTACAACTCAAAGCATGACCGCACAAATATAAACCCCCGTGCTCATACTAGGTATGCGCACGGGGGTTCTTTTTTTAGGTGAGCGGGAATACGAGGCACTGGTTGCCGCCTCCCGCTTTCAGAAATTCGCTGACATCATTTTCGTACACCGCAATATTGAGGTCTTCAAGCGCGGAACGGAGGCGGGAAGAAAGCGGGCTCGTGATGAGCGCGCGGCGTCCCCTGTTTTCAAGATAGATTCCGTTGCACGCGAAGCGCATGGCATCCTCCTCCGCGACAACGACGGAGCGCCCGATGTTTGAGAGATTCTGTATCATTATCTGCGAGGTATGCCGAAACGCCGGAGGATACCAAAGAATATCCTTCCCCAAAGAACAAAGGCAGGTATCCAGATGATAAAACCGTTCGTCCACGAGCTCAAGAAATACGCGCGCGCCGGTATATCCCACTGCGTTTGTCATTGCCGCCATGCCTTCTGGCGAGGAACGCATACCGTAGCCGCACAAAAGAGTCCCCCCATGAGAGAGCGCGTCTCCGCGGCCTTCAAAAGAAACATGGCGCGGGAGAAGCGTGACGGCGATGCCCTTCATCGCCTTGAAATACGTGAAAAAAATCTTCTCCTCATTTTTTCGCTCACGGTGCCTGAAGCGCGAAACGGCAAACCGTTTCCGATAAAGAAATCCCGCGTTCGCGGTGAAGACCATATCGGGAGAATCCTCGTCGGGCATAATGTAGCGGAGACGCGCGCCCAGCATCGCGAGGAGTCTGGTGAGCCGCATCCATTGCCGAAACGCCAGCGTTTTATCCACGCGGATGCCTTGTTCCGACGAGTCTTTCATCCACGGGTTAATGGCGTAGCGAATATCAAAACACGTCGGGGGGCATACCAGCAGTTCCTGCCCATATCCCGGCGCAACCTGCAGGGGTGACGACATTTTCGGAAACCTCTCTATCTGTTGTTGTGGAAAAGACCAGTCCTTGCCTAACGCTACATTATTTTTGCCGCGTTTTCAAACCCGCGGGGCGGGGCAACACTAAAACCGCCACCCTCTGCGGCGATGAGACAGGCGCGCGCAGGACCTGCCGACTCTCTTAAAGACCAAGACCTTCCAGAGATTCCGGAAGCGCGGCGGAAAGATTATCCTCTTCAATCCCCGAAAACCACAGAAAGCCGAAAACGGCGACAA
>CAZYWN010000096.1:0-1940 GCA_964651525.1 uncultured Candidatus Saccharibacteria bacterium
TCGTTATACTGTATTCACTTCATTATACACGTTGCGTGAGCAGATAACCTCGGACTGCGGGAAAAATGATGGAAATACGGTGCGGCCCGAAACCGTTCACACAACCAACGAAATGATTTTTTCAAAAACGAAAAAAGCGGACAAAGAGAAAAAAGAGGACTCATCCGGTTCGTCGCCCGTAAAAATAACGGCAGAAGCATCGTTGCCTACGGACGAAAAAAATCTCGCGACCATAAGCCCGATGGTGGATATTATAGAAGCATCAAAGCGACGTCCCGATACTGGGTCAATCGTGGAGGGGAAAATAATCTCCATTGAAAAAAACGCTCTTTATGTAGACCTCGGGAGTATCGGCACCGGCATTATTTACGGGCGCGAGTTCATGAACGCGCGCGATACGATAAAGAAAGTTCACGCCGGCGACGCGATAGCCGCGAAAGTCGTTGAACCTGAAAACGAGGACGGCTATGTGGAGCTTTCGCTCAAGGAAGCGCGTCAGGCGCTCATCTGGGAAGAAGCGGAAGAAGCCATGGAAAAAAAGACGGCATTTGAAATACTCGTCAAAGAAGCAAACAAGGGCGGGCTCATGCTTGAATGGCAGGGGATCAAGGGTTTCCTCCCCGCCTCACAGCTTTCGCCGGAACATTATCCACGCGTTGAAAACGGAAATAAGGAAAGAATATTCTCCGAACTCCAGAAATTTATCGGGGAAAAATTGTCCGTATCCATTATCTCAGCCGACCCGAAGGAAGAAAAACTCATTTTCTCCGAAAAAGGCGGGGAAGAAAAAGGGCAGACTGAGCTCGCTGAAAAATACAAAATCGGCGACATTGTTGAAGGAGAGGTTACCGGCATTGTTGACTTTGGCCTCTTTGTGAAGGTTGAGGACGGGCTTGAAGGCCTCGTCCATATATCGGAGATGGACTGGGGGCTTGTTGAAGACCCGCGCGCCATGTTTAAGGTCGGCGAAAAGGTTACGACGCAAGTCATAGAAGTGAAAGACGGCAAAGTATCGCTTTCCATAAAAGCGCTCCGCCCAAACCCGTGGCTTGAAGCGGGAAAGAAATATGCGAAAGGCGACGTCGTCAAAGGAATTGTTATCAAGCACAACAAACACGGCGCGCTCGTCTCCATAGAAGAAGGCGTCGCGGGGCTTGCGCACATTTCCGAGTTCGGCGACCTTGAAAAACTGAAAGAAACGCTGGAGCTTGGAAAAACCTATTCGTTCAAAATCACCCTTTTTGAACCGAAAGAACAGCGCCTCACGTTCTCGTACAAGGAGGCGCAGGAAACAGAAAGTAGAAAGTAGCCTGCCGGAAGCGGCTTCTCCTTCGGAGGAAAAAATAGCAGTACAAAAAGAACGAAAAATCGCTCCGCATCTGCGGAGCGATTTTTCGTTCTTTTTCTAGTTACTATTTTCTAGATTCTATTTTCTTTTTTGTTAAACGCATTCATCGCCTTTTCTCTCCCCTCTTTGAGAATCGTGAAAAGCGCGTCATTCGCTGCATCAATCGCCTCCTCCATTTTTTCCCATTCCGCTGGGGAAAATTTTTTCAGCACAAACTTGCTCGCCGCATCCTCCCCTTCCGTTTTTTTTATTTTTCCCGATGCATCTTGCGGAGCAACGCCGATGCGGATTCGGGTAAACTTCTTTGTACCGAGAACCTGAATTATGGAATCCACTCCCCTGTGCCCCGCCGAGCCGCGATTATACGCAATTTTAAGCGAGCCGAGCGGTAGGTCCAAGTCGTCGTGGACGACGATGAGAAAACTAGGTTTTAGGTTATAGGTGCTAGATTTTAGGGAAAGACCGGAGTTGTTCATAAATGTCTCCGGTAAAAGTAATTCAACAGCGACGCCACCGACTTCGCCTTTTGAGACGAGGGCGTCACGCTTCGCGTCGCGCTCCCATTCCGGGAGCCCGTGCTCTTTTCTGAAAT
>CAZYWN010000097.1:0-1856 GCA_964651525.1 uncultured Candidatus Saccharibacteria bacterium
ATTCGTATCATTCGCATGCATTCGTAGATTGGTATCTCATATTTTACGATATCAGCGCCAACACCATTCCCAAAATCGCCATCACTCCCCCAATAATCCAGAACCGCATCGTCACCTTGTACGACGGCCAGCCGATAGCTTCAAAATGATGATGTATCGGCGCGATAAGAAAAACTTTCTTCCCGCCGCGGAATTTTTTTGAAAGCACTTGGATAATGTCTGATGCGGACGCGGCGAATAAGGGAAACGCGATAAGAGGAAGAACAAACACTTCCTGCGAGAGAAACGCGATAACGGTCAAAGTCGTCGTGAGGCCGAGCATCCCCGTTTCCGACATATAAAAACGCGCCGGCGGAATATTGAACCACAAGAAAGCAAGCGTCCCGCCGGCGATAACGGCGGAAAAAGCGGCGATATCTATTTGGTTTTGGAAAAAAGTAATCCCCGCATATGCAAGAAACGCGGAGGTCATGACGCCCCCCGCAAGACCGTCTATTCCGTCTATGACCCCTCCGGAAAAAAGAGCGAGCATGGTGAGCATAAAAAACGGGATGAAAAAGAGTCCTATTTCCCATTCGCCGTAAAACGGCACCATGACAGAACTGACGCCAAGTTTTGAAAAAAACCACCATGCGCCGAGAGCTCCCAGGACAAGAACGACTATCACCCTCAGCCGAAGCGACATTCCCCCGCCCGCGTAACTGCCTTTCCCAAAAACAACAAGGAAGTCATCAACAAGCCCGACAAGGGATGCCGCGAGAAGCGTAAAAAGCGGAAGCCATGTTTGATTTCTGCTCAAAAAATTAAGTTTTTCCGTCATTGATGACGGAAACAACAGGGAGACGAGCCAAAAAATGACAACAGTGAGCGCCACCGATGCCCATATTAAAATTCCTCCCATGCGCGGAACGCTTGTTTCTTTTTTCTCGTGAAGCGCATGGAAAAGCGGCGTTCCTCCCCCGCCAAGCCCTTCGCTCCGCGCATGCTTCTTCCACAGTTTATACTTATATAAATAGTGTGTCAGGAGCGGGGCCGCCGCGATCCCAAAAAAGAACGCGACGGTAAAAGGAAAGAGGATTTTTATGACATTTACGACATCCATCCCGTCAGTATACCACGGCACAGCCGTTCACTATAAACCATTTCAAACACTCGTGGCAGAGACGGGGTGTATACTACCAATTTAAGATATAAGATTTATGATTTAAGATTTTCCGTCAAATGCGAACGTGCTAGTTTTTTTAAATCTTACATCTTATATCCTAAATCTTAAATTTTTCATGCTTCCCTCCGATATAACTATTTATGTAATCAAAAAAAGAACGCCCCGACGCGCGAACGCGGCAGGGCGAAATCAAACAAAAGAACAAAAAGACGCAAATCAGATATACAATGGTGCCGCGAAAGTCTAGCCCACCGCCGCTTTCTTTTTGGCATAGGCTTCAACATCCGCTTTGGTCACCTTCTTGCCGTGTGACGTGATTTTCTCGTCGCCAATGCCGAGCTCCTCGGCAAGCGCTTTCGCCCGCGGAGAAGCCCAGACATTGGCTTCCGCGGCGACCGGCGGCGCGCTGATCGGAGAAACTTCCGTCTGCGGCACGTCCGCTGCCTCGGCCTCCGGAGCAGAAGGGGGAGAAACCGGTTTCGTTTCTTCCGCTTCTGCCACTCTCGTCTTGGGAACGGGGAGAATCGGAGCGCGGGATTTGTGATATTCAAACATCGTCTGTTTGACGACGAGTGAAAAAACAAGCCCCGCGTACTTTCCGCCGGAGAAAAGATTCTCCAAACGCTTTGGAAAAAAGTAAACAGACGCCTTTTCCCTCGCGACGCTCCGGAATGCGACGAAGTGAACGCCG
>CAZYWN010000098.1:0-1844 GCA_964651525.1 uncultured Candidatus Saccharibacteria bacterium
GGGTCTTTGTGTACGGACGCGGTAAAGATTGGGTTGCTTCCTCGTTGTCTATACGATGAAGAAGCGGAATGGGACGTTATTTTTTGTTGAGAGTTTTTTTCGTTCATAACTGAATGATACTAATATACGAATTGTACTAATGATACGAATGGCTACAAATGCGACATACCTAGATATTCGTATTCATTCGTTGCATTCGTATCCATTAGTATATTGGTATCTTCTATTTGAAAATTTTCCACACCTTGTCGGTTTCTATAAACCACGCGTAGACATCAAGGAAACGCTCCGCAGGAACGGTAATCGTGCCTGCGGCGATGCCGCGCATACGTGCAGGATGTATGTAAAGGAAATCAGGCGAGTATACGAAAATTGCGGGGACGTCCTTTTTGATTTCCTCTTCAAATTTTTGGTAGAGTTCTACACGCTCATCTTTGGCGAGAATAGTGCGCCCGCGGAGCAGGAGGTCATCCACGGTAATATTCGCGTAGAGCGCGATATTCAAACCGGGGTCATTCCTTTGGGAAGAGTGCCAGAACGCAAACGGGTCCGACTCTCTGCCGACTATTTCTCCGAAAAACAGCGCGTCGTATTTGCGCGGACGGATGACATTCTGGTGCAAATCGCCCGGGTCAAATACGCGCACAGTGACGCCTACCCCGACCTCTTCCCACTGTTTTTTCACGAGCTCTGCCGCCGCGCGCAGTTCCTCGGTGTCCGGAACCGCCAAAGAAAAGGCGAGCGTTTCAGTTCCTTTCTTTGTGGACTTCTGCATGATGCCCGTGTCTTCGTTGATTTTCCATCCGGCGGCTTTCAGGATATCGTCCGCAGTCTTTTCCGGCTCCGCGCTACTTTCTCCGCTTTTGTCTTTCTGCTCCATAAAGCCAAGAGCTCCCGGCGGGAGAGGCCCCTCAAGCGCCGTGCCGAACCCACCGAGCACTGTGGCGACAATCGCATCGCGGTTGACTGCCGCCGCGAGCGCCTCTCGGACCGGTTTTTGCGCAAAAATTGCGTTCTGATTCTGGTTCAGGAACACTCCGAAAACACGAGGGAGCCGATAGGTCTCTATGGTGTGCTCTTCCATTTTTGCAAACTCAGCGGCTTTCTTTGGGGTAATCGCGTTCGCCGCTCCTATTTCGTTTTTCCTCAGGGCGATAAGGAGCGCTTCTTCATTCGCGTAGAAATATATGCGGAGTTTTGCTATATAGGGGGCGCCTAAAGCAAAGGATTTGAACGGAACGAGGTCGTAATACACGGGAATTCCCGAACTATCCGTACGGAGTTCCCCGACCTTGTACGGTCCCGAACCTATGGGTGTTACATTAAACTTTGCAAAACTGAATTGTTCAACACTGACCTTTCCCCAAATATGCGACGGGAGAATCCCGAGGCTCGCGGTGTTCTCCAAGAATGGAGAATAAGAATGCTCCAAACCGAGCGCGATGGTGCGGTCGTCTATTTTTTCCACGTTCACTCCTTCCCAGCTTGCCCGCCGCGGACTTTTTAGGAGCGGGTCCTTCGCTTTCGTGATGGTGAAAAGCACATCATCCGCGGTGACCGGCTCTCCGTCATGCCAGGTGAGGTTTTCCTTCAGTACAAATGTATAGGTAAGACCATCTTCGGAAACAGTGTATTTTTCGGCGAGGTCGGGGACGAGTTCCCCGGATGGCGTCGCTCGCATAAGTCCGGAATAAACAAGCGCGGATATATCGCGGTCCGTGTCGGAAATCGCGAGGAGCGGGTTAATGAATCGCGGAGTGCCGATAGCGCCCTCTAAGAGAATCCCCCCGTGCCGCGGAACCTCAACGAGGAAATGTTCGTTGAAAGAAAAAAGAAAACCGGCG
>CAZYWN010000099.1:0-1834 GCA_964651525.1 uncultured Candidatus Saccharibacteria bacterium
GTTCGTGCATCGGTAAAAAAGATATGCGCAAAATGCAAGACGGTTCGCCGAAAAAGGCGGGTGCTTGTTATTTGCACGAACCCGAAGCACAAACAGCGGCAAGGATAGAGAATTTAAGATATAACATATAAGATTTAAGATTTATTTTTTAAATGTTAAATGGTAAATCCTAAATCATAAATTTTGTGAGAATTTCAGGCATCACAATTCCAGAAAAGAAACAATTGGAGTTCGGCCTTACCGCGCTTTATGGCGTTGGTCGTTCTCGCGCGCGAAAAATTCTTTTGGAAGCTGGTGTCGCGTGGAGCGCGAAACCGGCGGATGTTTCCACGGAAGACGAGAATAAGATTCGCCGTTCAATTGAGCAGTTTAAAACAGAAGGGGACTTGAAACGGCAGATAAGTTCCAATATAAAGCGCTTGAAAGACATTGGTTCCTACCGCGGGTCGCGGCATGCGCGAAGGTTGCCGTCACGCGGACAGCGTACAAAGACAAATTCGCGGACAGTGCGCGGAAATGTTCGCAACACCATGGGGTCAGGAAAGAGAAAGGTGGAGAAGAAATAGCACACGAATAGCGCGCCTTCGCCCTGTCGGTCTTCGGCAACACGAATGCGCCCACACGAATATTCGTGTCATTCGTTTTCATTCGTAATTAGTGTCGTGTTATGGGAAAAAAACGCACAGTTCAAAAAAAGGGAGGGGGCTTCAATTCCGAGCTGAAGGCGCGGGCTCTTTCAAAGGCTGCGAAAAAGAAAGTTGCGTATGGGACACTGCACATCCACTCAACGTACAACAATACAAGGATGACCCTTTCCGACAAAGGAGGGAACGCCCTCTCTTGGTCCTCAAGCGGCGCTCTGGGCTTCAAGGGGACTAAAAAAGGAACACCGTTTGCCGCCGCAAAAGTCGGCGAACTTATCGGTGAGCGCGCGCAGATGGCCGGTATCAAAGGCGTCAACGTTGTCATGAAAGGAGTCGGGTCCGGCAGGGAGTCATCCCTGCGTTCATTCGCGTCAAAAGGCATAGAGATATCCTCTATCCGCGACGAAACCCCGATTCCTTTTAATGGTCCTCGTCCACCGAAGCCAAGACGAGTATAAAATTAGAAAGTAGCAAGTAGAAAGTAGAATGTAGAAGAAAAATAAAAGCGCGCGCGGAGCGCGCATAAAGCGGCTACAAACTACTAACTGCTAACTACAAACTAGAACATGAACAAACAGCCAAAATTTAAAATATGCAGGCGTCTCGGAGAGGCTGTTTTTTCAAAGTGCGAAAACCCGCGGTTTAATGCAGCGAAAACGTCAAAAGAACAACGAGGAGGCAGGAAAACAAAGGGTGGGCGTTCCTTATCGGAATATGGAACGCAACTTTTGGATAAACAAAGGGTGCGCTATACATACAATTTACGCGAACGTCAATTCGCGCGGTATGTACGCGAGGCATCTCTAAAAAAGGGGGTCAATCCTACGGAATATCTTTATCGTACTCTTGAATCGCGGCTTGATAATGTGATATTTAGGCTTGGATTTGCGAAAAGCCGCGCTGCCGCCCGCCAGCTGGTATCTCATGGGCATATTGTCGTAAACGGCAAAAAGGTAAAAGCCCCCTCTTTTAGCGTGTCGCCGGGCGATACGATTGGCATACGCAAGGAGAGCAGGAATAAGACGCTCTTCGGCGAGTTACCCGCGCGTCTGAAAGACCGCGTTTTCCCTAAGTGGCTGGTTGTTAACGATCAAGGGACGGAGGGGGAAGTAAAGGACGCGCCAATCCCTGAAACAGCGACGGGAGACGCGATGAACTTAACCTCAGTTCTTGAATTTTATGGACGATAA
>CAZYWN010000100.1:0-1817 GCA_964651525.1 uncultured Candidatus Saccharibacteria bacterium
GGATAGAAAATAATTTTGAATTATGAATTTTGAATTTCGAATCAGAGACCGAATTTTGAATTTTAAAAATTAATTCATTCAAAATTGATTCAAAATTAAAAATTGGAAATTAAAAATTTAAGAACCAGCCAGTTATTATAAATGTCCCCCGTAAAACAAAAAAAGAAAGAAACAATCCTCGTCACCGGATCCGCGGGTTTCATCGGGAGTCATGTAACGCGCGAACTTTTGGGGCATGGATACAAAGTCGTCGCGGTTGACAGCATGAACCACTATTACGACCCACTCTTGAAGCGCGCGCGGCTTGCGCAGTTTAAAAACAAAGTAAAATTTTACCGCGCGGATATTTCCCACCGCGCCGCGCTTGAAAAAGTTTTCAAAGAAAACAAGATTGATAAAATCTGCCACTTGGCGGCGCAAGCTGGTGTGCGCTATTCCATTGAGCATCCGCTCGTCTACGGCCAAGCGAATATTATTGGGTCAATGAACGTTTTTGAGTTGGCGAAGCAGTATGGCGTGCCGCATATTGTTTTCGGTTCGTCTTCGTCGGTGTACGGACTCAACAAAACGCCCTTTCGCGAAGATGATGAAGTGGGGACGCCGATTTCAACCTATGCCGCGACAAAACGCGCGGGCGAGTTGATTGCGCATAATTACTGTCATTTGTTCGGATTAAACATCACTTGCCTCCGCTTCTTTACCGTCTATGGACCATGGGGGAGGCCGGATATGTCGCCGCACACGTTTACCGGAGCGATTCTTGCCGGCACACCGATAACGCTCTACAACAATGGCAACATGAAGCGCGACTTCACGTATATCGCGGATGTGGTTTCGGGAATAGTCGCCGCGCTCAAGAAACCGCTCGGTTTTACCATTCTTAATATCGGCAACGACACGCCTATAAAATTGATAGATTACATTCGCGCGATTGAAAACGCTTCCGGCAAAAAAGCAATTATCAATTTCAAACCGCTCCAAGCCGGGGATGTGGTGAACACGCACGCCGACATTCATCGCGCGCGGAAGCTCCTCGGCTACAACCCAAAAATCGGCATCAAAGAAGGGATGAAAAATTTTGTGGAATGGTATAGGGGGTATTACGGCATTTGACATAATTAAAAATACGACATACACTGCGCCAGCACTCAACGTGCTGGCGCAGTTCTTTTCCATAAACATGTTGATAACCAACCACAAGGACTGGCCTTGCGGTTGGTTATCAACAACAGACAGAGGAGGTGGGGAGTGGCGCGAATCTTGTTTGTCGCGAAAGACAATGGTTGTTCATCGGTGACGGAGCAGATGGCGGTTCTTGCGCGGGGAGGCGGGCATAAAGTCTTCACCGTGCTTGAGGGGCTTGCGATGGCGCGGTATGAAGCGCTTGGGTTTCCTGTCCGCGAGGCGCCGAATTTTGCGGGTTGCGTTGATTTTCGTGTGCCGACGGATGAAGAGAAGGAAAGAGGCGCCGACAAGTTTGACGCAACGGAATATATGGAAAGGGTGAACCCCGACATCATAGTGACGGGCCTCGGTAGCCCCATCAATATTCAACAGAAAATTGCTGAAGTAACAACGCGCTGGAGCGGCTTTCTTGTCGTATGCGAAGATTTCTGGGCGAAAAGCCCGGGGCACTTGAGTCCCAGATGGGTCCGTCCCAACATGATTCTCACCGTGGACGAATACTCAGTTGTGCTCAACAAGCGTGTGTTTCCGAACGCGCGACAGTATATTGTCGGCAATCCGGGAGTTAAAGATGTCACGGTTCCCGACGAAGTGTTGAGACAGATGAACGCACTCCGCGCCGAGTTCGGGAA
>CAZYWN010000101.1:0-1814 GCA_964651525.1 uncultured Candidatus Saccharibacteria bacterium
CTGAAAATGGAATTGAATTTGGGCAGTCGGTCATCCCCGGGATATATCGTATCCTCGCCACAGATGGCGCACCTAAGTCGTTCGGAGCCGCCAATATATGCCCCGTCTAATCCGTATGGAGATGCGACGACTCGCACAAAAGGAGATTCTTTTTTACAGCACCTGCAAAACGCCAGAACTCTCCCTTCCTTGACATGATATATATTTCGTGTATAATTTTCGTCAGTTGTCATTTTCCGAACTTTAAAATCAGACTTGAGGAGCGTATGGCTGAGATTATGACGCCCGACCATCCTTGTTGGGATGAATTTGCTGACATCTTGGCGGACAAGGACCACCTGGACATACCGGATGAACCGGGGCCAATGAAATGCGACCACACGCATAAACATGCACGCGCCATCCTCGCCGCTATGGGGGATTTTGACATTGAAGAAACCATCCATCTTTTCGAGGAGTTCGGTGGTTACTGTGACTGCGAGATTCTTCTCAATGTTGACCCGGGACCTCCGGAAGACGAAGATTGAGTTTTTTTCTTCATACTACGAACTACTAGGTAAAGTCGCATATCTGCATCCTGCAGAGTGCGACTTTTTTATGCAAACGTAGGAATGAGCGCGATTTCTTTCAAAACATTACACCACGCCGGAATTCTAAATATATCCAGTTGGCGGAGCGAAGAGTATTCTTATATGCGGAGTCCGATTTCGAACAAAATAAAAAACTATCTTAAGTTAGCGTGTTTTTCTAAAACTGATACACGTTCCATGAGAAGATCTATTTCTTTGGCATATCCAAATACATTGCGGATTTGCTCGGAGAGTTCGGCTATCGCCTGCGTATTTTCTGTTATTTGCATCTGTAACTCTCTGCGCGTTTCTTCCATTTCAACCCTCACAGATTTACTATCATCTTTAGTCGCCATCTGTTCCTGGATATTTGTAACAATTTCCAATATTTGTTTCGTCGTGTCGTCCATAATTTTTCATTATACTATCCTCCTTCATTTACGCAAAACTCATGCAAAAGCGAGAGCAAGTGCCGGCTCTTTCATTGCATTACACCACACGAGAGTTCTCTACCTGTGGCGGACAGGTAAATACGTCCAGCCGTAAGATAGCCGCGTTGAATGGGATTAATCGTCAAGCGGCGGCATGCCTGCGGTGACGGGATATTTGATGCCGACATGCGCGCAGTCAATGACATATCCGGTGAGAGGAAAATCGCTTGGGTCAAGAGTAATCGTGTCCGTGGTGATTGGTTCTCTCGGACACGCTCTGATTCCTCCGAGCATCCCAAACCTCGGACGATTGTTCCACACAGCGGTTCCGTCCGCGGTTTCCACTACTATGTCGCCTAGCCCGTCAGGGTCGCTTAAAGAAACGGAGTATTTCGCGTTGTCGTACTGTGTGGACAAAACTCGCGTTACCGTTAGGACAGAGTCGTTGGGGTCTGCCGGACGGTCAAGCGTTCGCACACGATATTCTTCGCTTATCGCGCGATTCCCCGCGGTGTCTTTTGACCTGACGCGATAATAATACGGGGTTCCCGGCGTTAGGTCGGTAATAGTAATTGAATGAGAATTTGTTACGTTCTTCGTAAGCGCGGATTCAAAACCAAACGATATTGATAAACCATATTCAACGAGAGAGTCCGCCGGTTCATTCGTCTGCCATGAAATCTTGGCGGATGAAGTACTGATGTCGGAAGATTCCACGGCCGTGATGCGTAGCGACGTTACGTCCGCGGCGGCATCCGCCGCCGCGGGAGTTTTGACGGACAAGGAAGGCGAAACGTCAGCAAGAATAAACGCA
>CAZYWN010000102.1:0-1811 GCA_964651525.1 uncultured Candidatus Saccharibacteria bacterium
AGAATGATGCCTACTTCATTTAAAGTTTGGTATGATGTTATAAGGTTTAGGACTAGTGGATAAAAAAAATAAACTAATTAATTATCTAATACAACACAAATCAATTTCATTCATAGCAGAGTATTGGAGAATCATTTATTGAGTTTGGAATATTTGTGAAAAATCCTTATGATCTAAGAGAGATATTAGAAGATATTGAAGAGGCTTTTCCAAACAATAGGATTATTGAAATATCATTATTCCAAAAAGAATTTGTATCTATAGGTCCTCCGGCTTGTGTGTTCGAATAAGATTAATAAAAAAAATATTAAATACCATGTCTACTCCAATGACTTATAGCCTCAGTAATTGCTTCATGATTTTCTGGATTTTTTTTGATGCTCTCCCTTATAATCTTTCTTATTCTAAACTTTCTAATCTTTTCATAAGCAAAACTTATTGTATTTGTAGCAATTGGAACCCACATATATTTAGGATTAGATGTATATGCAACTAATTGGGCTAAACCCAATATTGCTACTGTAGGTAAATATGATATTGCAAATGGGGCTATTTTAAAGAAATCATTACTGTCTCTCCAATAAATATCTAATTTCTTTTCAATGGTGCTTGGTTTTGAAGGTCTATACTTTTCAACACCATAAGCTATATATTGTATTCTCAAGTAAGGTGTGTTTCTTTCCCTCTCTTTCCTCATAACTGAGGGTAAATAATAAGGAAGTGAATTATGGATAATAGCTTCAGCTAATCCTCCTGCGATGCCCCAAACTGTAGAAAGAGAGTTTACTCCAATCTTATAACATAACCCTTTCTCTTTGGTTATTTTTTTCTCTATTTTACATTCTAATCCTTCTTCTCTTTTATCATCTCTACAATCATTAATTTGCATTTTTATCTCCTTTCATAACTTATTAATAATAACAATACTCAATATTTAAATTATATTTGTCTAAATTAGACAAAAATAGTAATGTATATAAATAGGATAAATAATAACATAGTATGGAAACATTAGAAGAATTAAAAGAGTTAGGATTGGATGAAAATGAGATAAAAGTATATGTTTCGTGTTTAAACAACAACGGAATTAGTGTTAAAGATATATCAAAAAAATCTGGGTTAATACGAACAACAGTATATGGTGTTCTTCATTCTCTAATAAATAAAGGTCTTGTATCAACGATGAAAAAAGATGGTGTTAAATTGTTCATAGCGGCATCCCCAAAAGAACTTCTAAATATACTGGATCAAAAAAGAGAAATAATCTCATCAATACTTCCAAAATTAAATGAGTTGAGCAAGACAAAAGGGATAACTCAAAATGTTGAATTCTTTGAAGGAGCAAATGGAGTTAAAACAATAACAAATGATATAATTTCTGTTTCAAATGAAACTGTAAAAATTCTTGGGGCTGGAAAAAAATGGATTGAGTTTTCAAGGCCATTTAGTACAGTATATTATAGAAAGAAGAAAGAAGCAAATGTTAAAACTAAATCCATAGCAACTGATACGAAAGAAGAAAGAAAAATTCTCAAAGATAAAATAGTCAAGAATTCAGAGTTTAGATTCTTAAAAAATGTTGATTTAACAAAAAGTGCTACTTTCATTTATCATGATAAAGTCTCTTTTGTTAATTATGAAAAAGAAAGTCCTAGGGGTTTTATTATCCAAGATAAAGAATTTAATAAAACTCAGAATGATTTATTTGATATTTTATGGAAAATAGCTAAGAAATGATAATCATTTGATCACTCTTTCAAAATATCTTCCGGCTGGTCTCTCATAAACCAAAGGCAATGTCATCCTAACTA
>CAZYWN010000103.1:0-1743 GCA_964651525.1 uncultured Candidatus Saccharibacteria bacterium
GTGCTTTTTTCCTGTTTCTTGCAGGCATCGCACAATTTTCTGACAAGGCGCTGAGCGAGCACTATATTTAATGCGGACCCGATAACTTTTGAATTGACACCAAGATCAACAAGGCGGGGAAGGGCTCCCGCCGCGTCATTTGTGTGAAGCGTTGAGAGGACCATATGCCCCGTCAAGGCGGCCTGTATTGCCGTGGAGGCGGTGTCATTGTCGCGGATTTCGCCGACCATAATCACGTCCGGATCTTGCCGCAAAACGCTCCGAAGGCCGCTTGCAAAAGTGTATCCGCTTTCGGTATCTACCTGTGTTTGCGTCACGCCGTGGAGATGATATTCAATAGGGTCTTCTATCGTCACTATTTTTACTTCCGGCGTGTGGAGTTTTTGTAAAAAAGCGTACAGCGTCGTTGTTTTTCCCGAACCGGTCGGTCCGGTGTTAATCACCATGCCGTTCGGTTTTTTCACCTCCTTCTCTATAAGACTCAAGAGGTACGGTTCAATTCCCAGATTTTCAAAACCAACGCGTATCGCTTTTGGATTGAGGACGCGAAGTACGACCGACTCGCCGTAAGCGCCGGGAATCGCCGAGCTGCGGATTTCAACATCGGCGCCTTCAAGCTTTATGCTGAAGCGCCCGTCTTGCGCGGCGTCTTTAACGTTCAGCTTCATTCCCGAGAGAAGCTTGATGCGGGAGACGATGAGGTTTGAAACCGCGTGCTCAAGCGAAACGAGCTTATGAAGAACACCATCAAGACGGAAACGGACCTCCACGGCATCTTCTTTTGGCTCCAAATGAAGGTCGGAGGCGTCTGTCGCTAGGGCGCTCGCGATGAGAAGCTCCAGAAGCTGAGTAGTCTGATATTTTTGCTTGCTCTGCAGGACCTCGTTTACGATTTTCACCACATCTTCGGTTGTTTTGATTTTTTCAAGGTATCCGCGGATTTTTTCGTGAGACACTTCAAGAACCCCCCCTGATGTTTCCACGGAAAGAGAAACGTCTTTGTAGTATTTCCATGCCTCGCTCAAACTCCGCTCGGAAGCGAGATAGAGTTCTGTTTTGAAGCCGCGGCTCTTGAGCTCGTTCAACACGCGGACCGCCTCGAGATTTTCGGGGGAGACAACGGCGATATGGAGCACTTTTCCGACAACGCGAAACGGGGCGACTTTCGCGGCGCGCGCGTCCGCTTCGCTCATTTCTTTCAACGCGTCAATGTTTACCGGAACCAACGTAAGGTCCGTGTAGGGGAGCCCGTATTTTACCGAGAGCATCTGCGCAAGGTCCTCTTGCTCCTTTGCGCGCAACGCCGCGCTGTTTTTTTTCTGTAATTCTTCTTCAAATTCAACCATAGGCGAGAAAGTAGTCCGCCAGAGGCGGATCCTCCTTCGGAGGAAAAGTAGAAAACACCTACACATATATCGTATTTCGTTTCTTGCGTGAAAACAATGTTGCGTTTGTGTATTCCGTGTTCTTTTGTGTGTGATGAGGAAAATTATTTTTGGTACAATGAGAAATACATAAATGGGGCTCGTTATTTGTGCGTCTCCTTTTTTACTAAACCCTAGACCCTAACCCCTATATCCTAATTTACGATGGAGGAAATACCAAAAAAAATTCAGATGAACGCGGCGGAAAAAACCGTCTCCGAACCATTCCTTGAAGCGAAGAGAGAAGAATTGGAAAACACCCCTCCGCCTCGTGATGAGTGGGACGTGCTTATTGAAGGCGATGGCGGTGAGGAGAAAT
>CAZYWN010000104.1:0-1706 GCA_964651525.1 uncultured Candidatus Saccharibacteria bacterium
ACATCCCCGAATACAGCGAACGCCTGCGAACGCGCGCGGTCAGGGGCGCGGACATTTGGGTATCTTGCCCATGGAAGCGGATGGAGGCGTGCGGGACGAGCGATTTCGGCGCCAAAATGAACGGCAACATAAACATTGCCACCTGCGGCGGGGGAATACGCGAACATGGGGAAGAAATTGACGCCGCCACGGAAACCGGCGATACGCTCTTCATTGAGCCGTATAACGCGGAGATGCTCTATCTTCAGTTGAAGCGCGCTACGGGGTGGATGTACGATTTTCTGGAGAACGGGAGCGAAGCGTGGCCCCGTCTTCGGATGAATAATTTTATGCGCGGCGCTGACCTTGATGTGGCGCGCATGATTGAGAAATACGAAAAAAGGTGTTTTGAGCCGCTCATAATGGAGAGACAATAAAAGCGGCGCGAAGCGAAATTCAAAAAGGGCGGCATGTCAGACATGCCGCCCCGTTTTTTGTTAAGTTTCTATTGTTAAGTTTCAATCTGCGGTGGGGGTGGGAACGCTCGCTGCTCGCTTCGCTGCGCTTGCGACAACGGTAGTTTGTGTGAGTAATTTGTATTTTGGGAAAATTTTCGCCTTGTCGCGAAGCGACTCATTTCCCTAACCGCTAACGACTAATTACTAACTACTTCCGTAAAATTTGAGCATCAGCGAAAATTTTACGGAGGGGGTGAGATTTTCACCCCCGCACCAATGCTCGTGTTGATTCCACCGCGGAGGGGGTGAGATTCGAACTCACGGTACCTTGCGGTACTCTGGTTTTCAAGACCAGCCCGTTAAACCACTCCGGCACCCCTCCGCGCTAGAATCACTTTTAAAAACACGAGCATTGGTGTGGGGGCGGGCTTCATGGTGCCTTGCGACACTCTGGTTTTTCCGCCGGAGGCGTACGCCTAAGGCCCATCCGCCTTCGGCGGAGATCCTCCTTCGGAGGACAGGACCGTCCGTTTCAACCACTCACGCACCCCACCCCTCCCTTTAATAATTTAAGATTTAAGATTTAAGATTTTTTTCACGAACTTGCGGAGGTCTTCTTTTTTCTTCGCGACGAAGAAAATGTAGATAATCTCAAGTATTGCGAGCGTGTTGATGAGGAGGAGCGCGATGAACCACCATTTTTCTCCGCGCTTCACCGCAGTCCAGAGCGCGTATCCTTTCCATGGGAGCACCCAGAGGATGAGTATAATCACAAAAAAAGAAAACACTCCCACGTTTGACTCTGCTACATTGCTCATCTGGCTCAAAAGAAAAGCTTGTTCCATATACAAACTACTATACGGCAAAAAGGATTCGTTTCCAATGCTTTAACAAAAAACCCTACCGCAGAAAGCGCGGTAGGGTGACAAGCGAGCCCCTAATTGACGGCGTTGGAAATTGGGGTGTCGCAGGGCTTCGCGGCGATGCGCTTTGGCAAGGCTTCGCGGCGATGCTCCGCAACAGCCCCGCATGCATCCCCCGGGCCATGTGTGAGAGCTGCGCCGTTCCTTATGCTCTTGATGGCGTTCGCGACGAGCATTGCGCCGAGCCCGCTGTTGCCCGCCTTAACCGCGCGCAGATTTTTTTCCGCGGCGGGCGAGGAGGAAGAGCCCAAGTAGACGAGCGCCCACTGGAGCTCGCCGTTTGAGAGCACGAGATGACACGCGCTGCATGTCGCATGGCGCGTGCAAAAACAGCGCCCCGATGCGC
>CAZYWN010000105.1:0-1706 GCA_964651525.1 uncultured Candidatus Saccharibacteria bacterium
AACAAGGACAGAAATAATATCAAACTGCCATTCTGTTTCATCTGAAACACGAAACTCACGCAAGTACCCCTTAATCGCCCGCTTTAATCGTTCCCGTTTTCGGTAATGGACTGCGTCTTCCGGTTTGAACAACGTCTTCTCCCCCGTCAGTGCTTTCACTTCAACAAAATGAACTTTATTCCCCTTTTCTGCGACTATATCAATCTCGCCAAATATCCTGCGGTAATTGCGAGTTTTCACGTGAAACCCTTTGCTTTTTAGAAACTTGCATGCGATATCTTCACCTAATTTGCCTATATCCATAGAATGATACCAATATACGAATGTGTACTAATGATACGAATGGCTACGAATAAGACAAAAAATGTGTTTCCCGTGTAACATCCAAAATATGTTTCATTAAGAAACATTTATAATGTTTCTTGTGAAACGAAAGGCTATGGTTTCAATGAATAACGTAAAAATGTTTCTTAATGAAACATCTAATTATTGTTTCATGTGAATCAAAGACATCAAACGGACTGTCTTTTACACATATCCACGCAGTTATCCACAGTAAACATGCGGAAACGCCTTATTTTGCGTTAACACGTCACGGGGTTTCACACGAAACGTCTTTTAGTTTAAAGACAAAAAAAGACGGCTGGTTTGACTCCAACCGTCCTATACTTGTTGCACGATTATTCGCTAAAAAGTTCTGCGAGAAATCAGTTTCACTAGCACCGCCAGATGAAACTCGTATTCTTTTTGGATGCGGGCTTTTTCATCCTCTGGTACCTCAACCCATTTGTTGCCCTTGAATGTCTTCCCTCCATGAACGAGCCTCTCTTTGACGCCGTCGCGTTTCTTCAAATCCCGTTCTTCTCTCGTAAAAGGGGGATATACATTTGGTCCGTCTGAGAAAACCGCTTTGGAAAACTCCTGAAACATATTAGGAGTCCCGTCAGTTTCATCATCCGACAAATGGAGTTCGCGAACAATCTGCGGCACGCCATGAATCAAGGTATCTGCGACCTCGTCAGACACGCTTTTTCTGGGAAAAGCGCGGTTAGTATGATAGTAGGTGATAAGCAGGCGTTGTGGTCTGCTACGCCAGACGCTAACCTGATAAACAACATTCCCTTTGAAGAACCGCGCTTCTCCGCCGTTTTTTGCAACGAACTTGGCGATTTTTTGCGCCATTTTTTTTGGTTCAGCGCTTGAACTCTGCGGTTCAAAGGCAGCAACAAAGAAAAACACTGCGGCGACGAGAACGAAAAGCGCCAGTACCACCGTCAGTACCGCCAACCTTTTCATATTTCCTCATATATTGAGGATTTTTGGAAAGATACTTCATTCTGTCACTGTTTCTATCACAAGATGAAGGAAGGCGCAATGCCTCCCATCTTTTTTCTGAAATCCAAACAACGATTGATGCGCTAGGGCGTCAAAAGTCTACTATTGTGCGGGATGGGAGACGCTTCGCTATCTCACTCCTTGGAAACCCACGGTTTTCCAACGCTCGCTCGCAAGCTCGCTCACTGCCTTCCTCCACGGGGAAACTACAGTTTCCCCGACCCCCTTCGCGTTCGATCCCCCCATACCCGCTATAAAAATATACTATGTAAACGCTCCGCGTTTGCTTCGTTATTTTTATGCGGGATGGGAGAATCGAACTCCCATTACCTGATTGGCAACCAGGTGTTTTGCCACTAAACTAATCCCGC
>CAZYWN010000106.1:0-1697 GCA_964651525.1 uncultured Candidatus Saccharibacteria bacterium
GCGGCGATATGGTTGGCAACGTTTAAGGTGGATGCTATTGTTGACGACGCGGATGAAATAAAGCCGCTCAAAAATGACGCGAGCCCTTCCGCAGAGAGCGTGGACGTTGCCGTGAATGTGTTGCCGACAAAACCTTCATACGCGATGACGAGCCCCTCAAAAAGTCCGGAGCCGACGACACCGATTTCATAGCCGGGAGTCGTCGTGCCGATGCCCACGTTTCCCGCGCGGAGGCGGTCCACGCTCGTTGTCGCGCTGACGGAAAGCGAATCCCTCACGGTCACATCTCCGCCAAAGACGGCGTTGCCTTCCGTGTCTATGTTCCATAAATCGCCGGAGGTGATGGATATTTCCGAGCCAGAGCCGCCGAGTTCCACATCTCCGCGCGCGGAAAGATTTCCGCCCGTGGAAACTCCGCGGCGGAATGTTCCCGTATCGCCGGAAACGCCGCCCTGAAAAATCCCGAACCCCTGCACGACAATCTGGCCGTCTACGTTCGCGTTGCCATGCACGGAAAGGACGCCGTCCGCGACGAGTTCCGTCGCGTTCACTCTGTCGGCATAGATATGCCGCGCGGCGATATCCTGCGCGGACAGAAGCGCTTTGAAATAGGACGAGCCGTCCACGGTCAGATTTTTACGAAGGTTCGTATCACCGAAAACAGAAAGCTCTCCGTCAACGGAGAGCGAAGAGAGAAGGTTCGCCGCGCCGCGGACGAGAAGCGTTTGACCTACAGCGACTTTTCCCTCAAAAAAAACATCATCATAGGTGACATTGCCGTTTTTCGTGACGAACGCGAGGGTGAATTCTTCGGAAGACAAGTCGTCTAAATAATCGGCGTTTAAGTTTTCTGCTTTCGTCGTTGATTTGACGTAGATAGGCGCGATGCCGTCCTCAACGAACGATTTGAACTGTCCCTCCGTTTCCACATTGCCGAAGATGGCGATTTTCCCTTCCTGGTCAAGAAGGAGGATTTCGTTCTCGTGCGTGCCCGGACGAAAACCCAAAACAGTATTCGCGTCGTTTATTGCTTCGGCGACGCCGCGATACGCGCTGTCAAAAAAAGCGGAGACCACGCGGAAGGGGAGGATAGAGAACAGCAAAAGAAAAATCAGGAACAAAGAGAAGAGTTTTTTGTGGGAAAGCACCGCGCCGTAGGCAGCGCGCGCCGCGTGCCACGCTTTTACGAGAAAACTTTCCCTTGCCTCTATTTCCTTTCCGAGAAATGCCGTGAAGGTGGTTATGAATTTCTGAAAGAGGATGCTTGCGTACGCGTCCTCCCGCGAGAGCGGCCCGCCTTCTTTAGTTTCTTCGCTGATGATTTTCAAAATCCCCTCATTCCTCAAAGCGGGAATTTCCGCCCATGTTTTTTCTTTGGAAGTTTCTTCTTCAACGGCGGAAACGACATTCTCGGCGAACCCGATTGCGTCATCGGAAAGAGACCGTTCTTTCTCCAGATGCGGACGAAGAGAAAGCGAGGATGGGATGACGGAAAAAGCCGTGTCGGCGGATACATCTTCGGCAGGGGACGGCGGCGTCTTTTCGCCAACCTGCGAGACGATGTTTTCAAGAAAAACAGTTTCGTTTATTTTTTTCGCTTCTTCCGGTGAGATGACTGTGGGAAACTCCAGCAAGGATGGTTCTTGTCCTCCGGAGGAGGATCCGCCTTCGGCGGACGGGATAAGGCCCGTCCTTGC
>CAZYWN010000107.1:0-1666 GCA_964651525.1 uncultured Candidatus Saccharibacteria bacterium
TGTCACAATGAGCGCTTTCCAGAACACGCCGGAGATGACCGCGAGCGCGACCGCTCCCGCGAGGACCGGCGCGCAGCACGAAGTCGCGGCTCCGGAAAAAACACCAAGAAAGAAAACCGATTCCGGACGCCCGCCGTCCATCTTCGGCGTCCACCGTTTCGGTAATGGGATGAGCGCAAGCCCTTTGCCGCGTACAGCGAGAACCGCCAAAATGAACATAAGCGCCGCCCCAACGAGATACATTTCCATGTGGAATGACGAAAATACCTCGGCAAGAGCCGCAGCGCCCATACCGATAGGAACAAGCACGACCGAAATCCCCGCGAAGAAGATGAGCGTCATCTTCATTATGTTTTTCTTTTCACGGAATGCGGAGGCGATATAGGCGGGCAGGAGCACCGTGATACAGCAGGGCGCGAAAAGCGCCACCATGCCGGCGAGAAATGCGGCGAGAATTGAGGCGCCGAATAAGATGTCCATAAATTTAAATTTTGAATTAAGAATTTTGAATTTCGAATCAGTTTTGAATTTTCAATGTTTCAAAATTAAATCATTGAATACATTCATTCGAAATTAAAAATTAGAAATTAAAAATTGTCATCTGACTACTACTGCCCTAAACTTCAACTCAACCCTCGGCTTCTCTGCCGAGTTTGTTTCAAGATAAATTGACCGCTCCGCAAGCCCGACACCAGAAGGGCCATGCGCCGCGGGGTCAAAAATCGCTTCTACCGAAACGGTTTTTCCCGCGCCGACTTCAATATCCGTTCGCGGCGACGTATGCCCAGGCATACCGAATGGGCCGTGTTTCTTACCGGCTGCATCGCTGACGAACGCCTCCGTGCACATACATGATGTGTAAACGCTTTGAATCGTTATCGGGACTTCTTCATCATTCCGCACAGAAAATATACGGGATACTTTTCCATCTCTCATGGAGATAGTCCCGAAGTCAAAAAAATCGTCTGTCGCAAGAAGCGCGCTCGCGCCGTTTTGCGCCGGAAGCGCGGCATTTTGGTTTTCCGTATTGTCGCCTTGCGCGACGAATATAAGACCAAGGACGACAAGAAGCAAAATCGCGCCATACATAATTAATTGTGTGTTTTTCATAGTTGTGTGATTTATGATTAATGAACTAAAAGCACCCGTTCGTAGGAGACGAAACGGGTGCGGTAAAGGAGGGTATAAAGAATACCGAAAATCCTCGCCTTATGAGGCAAGAATGCGCACCCGGACGGGTACGAGGTAATCGCGTTTATTATGATACGCAAGCCAGCACAATAATCGCAGTTTTTGAATGAGTGATGGCTCTTCCTTTCTGGAAGCAGGACGAATGTCCGAGGAAAATAATTTCAAAAAATGCGCGCGAATAGGAAAGAGCGCGAAGAGAAAGAGAAGTGAAAAAACAAGAAAAAGAATATCCAAGCTCGCCATAGTCCACGCAAGACCTTTGAGCGCCGTAAAATGGTGAGCCGCGAGGGACGCAACGCTTTCCAATACCGCGCAGTCGCCAGAAACGAGCGAAGAGAACGGGCATGTATGCGCCATCCCGCCATCCACAACGCCCATTCCCAAAAAGCCGAAAACGGCGACGGAAATAATACTTATCGCAAGAAATATCGTGAGTGCTTTTCTCTGCATTTTTCTATTATAGCATATAAGTCAA
>CAZYWN010000108.1:0-1065 GCA_964651525.1 uncultured Candidatus Saccharibacteria bacterium
GTTTTCTATGACGGTCCGCCGTTCGCAACGGGGCTTCCCCATACGGGCTCCCTTTTGAGCTCCATCATTAAAGATGTCATTCCGCGTTACAAGACGATGCGCGGCTACCGCGTATGGCGCCGCTGGGGCTGGGATTGCCACGGGCTTCCCATTGAAAGCTTGATTGAAAAAGAACTCCATTTGAAGACGAAAAAAGACATTGTGAATGTCGGCGTTGACGTGTTCAACGAAGCCGCGCGCGCGTCAGTTCTTCGGTTTGAGAACGAATGGGAAAAATATGTTGACCGCGTCGGCAGATGGGTGGACTTCAAAAATTCGTATAAGACGATGGACAATGCCTACATTGAAAGCGTGTGGTGGGCGCTCAAGCGTCTTCACGAAAAAGGATTGCTGTATGAAGGAAGAAAAGTGCTCATGTACTGTCCCCACTGTGAGACGCCGCTCGCAAAAGCGGAAATCGCCATGGACAATACATACCAAGACATCACCGAAGAGGCGGTGACGGTTGAGTTTCGTCTGAAAGGCGACCCTAAAACCTCGTTTCTGGCATGGACGACGACCCCGTGGACTTTGCCGGGAAACGTCGCGCTTGCCGTGCATCCCGACATTGAGTACGTCACTATTGAAAAAAAAGACGAGGGAGCAGGGCCATTAGCGCGCTTCGTCCTCGCCGCGAATCTTCTTGAAAATATTTTTGGCAAAGAGGGGTATTCGGTTGTTGAAAGGAGGAAAGGAAAAGATTTGGTCGGCATCGCCTACGAACCGTTGTTTGACGTTCCCGCGCTTCAGTCGGAAAAATCATACAAGGTGTACGCCGCCGATTTCGTCACGACGGAGGAGGGGACCGGTATCGTCCACACCGCCGTCATGTATGGCGAGGACGATTTCGCGCTGGGAGCAAAAGAGGGGTTGCCCATGGTGCAGATGCTTCACCCGAACGGTGTCTACAACGACGAAGCCCCCCCATTCCTTCGGGGAAAATACATCCGAGATGCCGGCAAAGACATTAAGCGCGACCTTGAAGAGCGCGGTCTTCTGTTTGAAAAGAAAAATAATACCCACTCG
>CAZYWN010000108.1:1075-1654 GCA_964651525.1 uncultured Candidatus Saccharibacteria bacterium
TTCCCGCAACCGTTTTTGGGCGTCGCCGCTGCCGATATGGAAAGAGAAAAAAGGGAATCGCGTGCTTATCATCGGCTCGCTTGACGAGCTCAAGAAAAAAACAAAGAAATCGGGGAACGTGTATTTCCTGATGCGCCATGGCGAGGCGGAAAGCAACATCCGCGGTTTTGTTTCAAGCGCGCCGGAAAACAATCATCTGACCGAAAAAGGAAAGGAACAGGTAAAAACCGCGGCGGAACGTTTCAGAGATAAAAAAATAGACGTCATTTTCAGTTCACCCCTGGCGCGGGCGCGGGAAACAGCGGAGATTTTTGCGGAGACGGTCGGGTTTCCAAAAGAAAACATACAGTACGACAACCGTCTTCGGGAAACCGGTTTCGGTTCTTTTGAGGGCAAGACGATTTTGGAATACCGCACGAGTTTTCCGTTAAAAAAAAGATTTGAATCCGCGCCTGAAGGAGGAGAAGCGCTCGGCGATTCCAAAAAAAGGATGGCGGCGTTTTTGTATGAAATTGAAAGTAAATACAAGGGGAAAACGATACTTATCGTTTCGCACAGCGACCCCTTGTGGATGCTTCA
>CAZYWN010000109.1:0-1560 GCA_964651525.1 uncultured Candidatus Saccharibacteria bacterium
GGCGTTCTTTCTTCCCACGCCGGGGATTTTTTGAAGAAATGACGAGTCCCCCGCCCTTATCGCCTTGTGAATGGTTTGAAAACCTGCCGCGGAAATGATACTCATCGCTTTTTTGGGTCCGATGCCGGAAATCCCAATCATCATCTCAAAAAAATCCAGTTCTTTCGGTGAAAGAAAGCCGTAGAGGTCCATTGCGTTTTCACGCACCGCCAGGTGCGTCCAGAGCGTCACCGATGCCGCTTCTGCCGCGGCAAGCGCTTCGTTCGTGTCATCTGCCACGAATACCTTATATCCAACCCCCCCCGTGTCAAGAATGACGGAGGAGTCGTCTTTATGGATAATAGTGCCGGAAAGTTGGCGAATCATAGAATGTAAGATATAAGATTTAGGATTTAAGATTTTCTGGCGAAAGCCGTGGCGAAAATTGCTTTCCTAGGGTTCCTATGTTATTATTCATAAAAATACTCTGCGCATTGAATTTTTAAGTCTTATACCATAAATCATATATCATAAATCCTAAATTGTACCTATGGCTATCATTAAATCAGCAAAAAAAGCTATCCGGACGGCGGCGCGCCGCAAACTCTTTAACGACCAGCGGAAAAAGGCGCTCCGCGACACATTTAAAGAAGTGCTTAATCTGGCGGAAAAGGGCTCGCGCGCGGAAGCGGAGGCGCTTCTTCCGACTGCCTATAGAGCGATAGACAAGAGCGTCAAGCGGGGCGTCATCAAAAAAAACACCGCCGCCCGACGCAAATCGCGCCTCGCGCGCGCGGTCAAAAAATAGGTTCTAGGTTTTAGGTGCTAGGTACTAGGAAAAAATAAAAATTTGTCTCCTTTACGGCTTAATGCTTATAGCCGACCTGCTCCCGTAGTTCAATGGATAGAACGCGAGATTGCGGATCTCGCGATGCAGGTCCGATTCCTGCCGGGGGCATAAAAAAGAGTTCTCCCCAACCAAAAAAAACCAGCAGAAATGCTGGTTTTTTTGGTTGCCTTGACTTTTATGGTAAAAAGTGCTATAATTGCCGTAGAAACTGGCGTTTGACTTCACGCACCCAAAGGAGGCCTCGTGGCTACGGCGCTCATTGACACGCTTCACCGCAAGCTCCGCGTTTTTCTGGAGCATCGGCTCTTCACACTCACCATCAGCACGCTCATCTTCCTGAATCCCGCGGCGCTTGCGCCGCAGGTGTGGACGGTCTTCACCGCCTCGTCCGTGGAAGGCATCTCCCTCACCACGTGGATATTCACCGCCACCATCCAGACAGCGGTAATCTTTGAAGGAATCCGCGTGCGGAGCGCCCCCATGTTCTATTCAATGCTCGTGAGCGTCTGCATGAGTACCACCATCATCATCGTCGTCCTCGTGCGCGGATGACAAAAAATTCGCACACCCAAAGCCCCAAACGGAACACCTTTCCGTTTGGGGCTTTCATTTTTTGTAAAACCGAGCCTAAACGCGCGGCTTGCTTTTTCAAAAAAGCAAGCCGCGCGTTTAATCGTTTTCTACTTTCTACTTTCTACTTTCTACTTTCTACTTTCTACTTTCTACTTTCT
>CAZYWN010000110.1:0-1510 GCA_964651525.1 uncultured Candidatus Saccharibacteria bacterium
CGCGGATAACCCGCATTTCTTCCCCGCGCCGTTCATCCATGCTTTCAATAGCCCCTCGCTTGGAGTTCAGGTTTCCCGTAATGTCTCCCATGAATTTTTCAGGAGTGACCACCTCCATTTTCATAACCGGCTCAAGAATAACCGGCTTCGCCCGTTTCGCCGCGTCCTGAAACGCCATAGACGCGGCAATCTTGAAGGCGATTTCCGACGAGTCCACTTCGTGGTAGGTGCCGTCAAAAAGCTCCGTGGAAACATCAACCACCGGGTAGCCCGCGACAATACCCCGTGTCATTGCTTCCCGCACGCCTTTTTCCACAGCGGGAATATATTCTTGCGGGATGACACCGCCCTTGATGTTATTGATGAATTCAAATCCTTCTTCCCGCTTTACGTTCTTCGGACGCTTTTTCGCGGTTTCATCAATTTCCTCAAGCGGTCTGACGCGGAGCTTTACATGGCCATATTGGCCACGACCGCCGGTCTGACGAATATATTTCGTCTCCGCTTCCGCTTCGGTGGTGATGGTCTCGCGATAGGCGACTTGCGGCTGACCCACGTTCGCGTCAACGCCGAACTCGCGGCGCATGCGCTCAATTAAAACTTCCAAATGGAGCTCGCCCATTCCCGAAATAATCGTCTCAGCGGTGTCCGGGTCCGTCGTCACATGAAATGTCGGGTCCTCGTCGGACAGACGGTGGAGCGCAAGACCCATCTTTTCCTGGTCTGCTTTTGTCTTCGGTTCTATGCGGCGCGAAACAACGGGCTTCGCAAACTGTATCTGCTCAAGAACAATCGGGCGCGCCTCATCGCAGAGCGTATGAGAGGTTTTCGTATCTTTGAGCCCTACGGCGGCTGCAATCTCCCCTGCATATACCTCGCCCACTTCCTCGCGCGAGTTCGCGTGCATCCGCACGATTCTTCCGAGACGTTCTTTGCTTTCCGTGCTTGAGTTGTATATGTATGAGCCCGACTTGATGACCCCTGAGTATACTCGGAAATAGGAAAGCTGCCCGACAAACGGGTCTGCCTGAAGCTTGAAAACCAGCGCGGCAAACGGCTCATCGTCTGATGTCTTTCGGATTTCTTTCTCTCCGGTCTTTGGATTTGTGCCTTCCACCGGCGGCACGTCCAAAGGCGACGGGAGATAATCAACAACCGCGTCAAGCACCAACTGCACGCCTTTGTTTTTGAGCGCCGAACCGGCAAATACCGGCACGAGCTTGTTCGCGATTACCGCTTCCCGCAAAGTTGCCTTGAGCGTCTCAAGCGGAATTTCTTTTCCTAGAAGAAAATCTTCCGTGAGTTTTTCGTCCTGTTCCGCTATTTTTTCCACGAGTTCGTTGTGGTATTTTTCCGCGTCCGCGCGAAGGTGCTCCGGAATTGCTATTTCGGTGATGTTTATGCCATGGTCGCCTAAAAAGTGATACGCCTTCATCGCGAAAAGGTCTATGATACCTTCGTGCTTGTCTTCTTCGCCGATGGGAATCTGCATCCGGACTGCCCGCTTTGT
>CAZYWN010000111.1:0-1503 GCA_964651525.1 uncultured Candidatus Saccharibacteria bacterium
CAGGTCATTGCCGCCGCGCTCATTCTTCTTATCGCGGCAGTTATCGCGCAGGCGCTCCGCAAGGTTGTCATAGGAGCCGCCAAAGCGGCAAACATTGAGGCGGCGGGTCTCTTGGGCGGCCTTGCAAAATGGGCTGTCTGGATCTTCGCGATTTTAATCGCGCTCTCCCAGCTTGGCATCGCGGACTTTTTCGCGCGCACGCTCTTCACTGGTGTTGTCGTCGCGCTTGCGATTGCCTTGGGTCTTGCATTCGGTCTTGGCGGGCAGGAAGCCGCGGCGCGAATGCTTGAGAAGATGCGGAAGGACTTGGTGCACTAAAACGAGGTTCTAGGGGATAGGTGCTAGGCGTTAGGGAAATAAATAAAAAAGAAAAACCCGCACGGCAACCGCCGCGCGGGTTTTTAAATTATTCTTGATAAGAGAAACACTATATGGTATAAACATGCTCGGCGCAGTTCTTTGTTTTGCATCCTTACAACACAAAATCATCCACCTCATGAAAGGAGTGGCAGATGGAAATCGGTATTCTTGTGCACGGCAGGCATGTGCAGGCGGAGGGTTGGGAAAAACTCGTCTGGGGAGAACCGCCGGACAAATTGGGAAGCGTCCCCACGATGGTGCTTGAAACCCTAAATGCGTTCCTCGCGGGCGATGACATCGGCGCAATCGTGTTTGGCACGGGGGCGTCCGAAAAAGAGGGTCTCAAGGAATCCGAATACACTAAGCGGTTTCTTTTGGGGAACTTCGACAGGTTGAAGCAATTCACGCTGATTGGAGAACATCCGTGTTTCCGCGTCGCTTCTCCTGATTGGAGTACTTTTAAGAGAGCGCTTGAGGACATCATCTGCGAGACGGAGTCCCAGAACACGTTTCAGGAAGTGGAAAACGCGGCGGCGATTTTCGCCGAAAGAAACATCACCCATGTCATCCAAATCTCGTGCAGTTCGCATCTCCCGCGCTGTATCGTCGTTCAGCGGCAAGTGCGGGAAGCGGGGAACATTCCGCCCGAACAGCGATGGTACGCCGTTGCGGACGACGCAACTTTCGGCGGCGTTCCGATTCAAAAGAGCGTCGTTATCCTTGAGGCGCCGCATCGCGGCGACGACCCGATGCTTCACGCGTCCCTCAAACCGCATGAAGTTATTCCCGGGCTCTTCGGCCTCTCCGTCAACGAGAGGGTGTATGCGCTCGCCGAACTGCGGCGCATCATTGAGGGATTGAGGGGTTGAAAAAGCCGACGGCAAAGGACTGAAAACGAAACGGCCGTTAGATGTTCGTATCGGCGGTCGTTCCCAAGGGAACGGCCGCTTTTTTTTGCACAGCGCACGCGCTTGACTTGTTTTTAGCCCTGCGTATAATGGAAAGACAGTATGGAACTCAAGATAAACCAGAAACAAAAAAGGCGGTAAACGACCCTACTTTATTTGGTGTCTGGAACCGCTGAAAGCGGTTTTTTTCTTGAAAATAAAGGGCTAATGCGATTCTTGGACTTTGACAACTCAA
>CAZYWN010000112.1:0-1485 GCA_964651525.1 uncultured Candidatus Saccharibacteria bacterium
TCCCCGTTGTCTCAACAGTGACGCAATAGGGAGTTCCCAAATGATAAAAAAGGTCAGGTAAGCTTCCGTCATGGCGAACGATAAAGCCATCATCGTCCGATACTATTAAGGCAGATTCCGGTATTTCTTTTGAGATGCTTCCATCCGCGAGAAGCGGCACTCCGAATCCTGCCCCAATCGGCGTATTGCGGAAAAGAGGCACGATGTTCCCGACATTTTGAATGATATCTTTATAGACAGAAAGAGTGCCGAATGAATAATGGTAGGCGGCGGGTTTATCAGTTTCCGTTATGTAATCCTGGTGCAAATCAAGCGCCCCGACCACTTGCGGAAGCGGGTCCTTTTTCAGCAAATCCTGCATAATCTGCGTTTCAAGCGGCAGGTGCACATTGAGCGTCGGGTCGGAAGACCAAAACCATTGCTTTACTTTTTCGTGGGGCGTTTTCCCGAGGTCGTCCGTTATCGTGCCGTCCTCAAGTTCATACCGCATAAAATCCCCGTTGCCCGCGTCTCCTTTATCGTTATCGCTATTATAGCGGGTTCCGCGGTCAAATCCGGACGGATTGCCGAGCGGATAGACAATCAGTTTGAGTCCCGCCTCATGCGCACGGTCAAAAATTTCCGACAGGTATTTCAAAAGCGAGAGCGGCCCGGCGATTTCTTCGCCGTGAATCCCCGCCCGTATGAGGAGCACTTTGTCGTGCGACCCGATATCGCGCGAGGCGATTCGCAGGAACTCATACGAGCCGCTGTGATAGACGAGTGGATATGACGTAAGAACAATATCCTGACTTTCCGCAAGAGTTCTTTTGAGTTCACTATAAAAGTCGCTTGTATTCATAATGCGGAATACGAGAATCGAACTCGTGTCTGGTGCTTGGGAAGCACCCATTCTGCCACTAAACTAATTCCGCATTTATTTCTAACGGGATTGGAAGTCGGTCGCGTCCTGCCACTAAACCATATCCGCTTATACTGATATGCGTTTTAAAAAATCATACATCTTATATCTTAAATCTTATATTCGTGATGCTCTCCCACGCACCGCCGAGAAAATTCCTCTTTTGCGCAGGCGAACTCTCCGTCCGCACCTCATTAGGGATGATTAGTATAACCCCTTCTCCCTCTTTCACAAACCCGAACTCTTCGCGGATTTTCTTTTCCATGCCGCGCTCGGTTTTCAAAAGCGCGACTTCAGACTCAAGCGAGCGCACTCTGCCTGTCATTGACTCTAATTCCATAAGAGCCGCGTCTTTGTTCTGCTTCGCTTCATGGTATTTTTCGTACACTCCCCACACCGCGCTTAAGGCGAAAAAGAAAAGGATACTTAAAGCACCGAGCATGGCTTTTGAATACATAATGCGCTCAAAGACCTTTTTCTCGCGGAAGTGCGCCATGGTTTTAGTATAGCCAATTTGTGGTATAATGAGTAGCCACTAGCCACTAGCCACTAGCCACTAGCCACTAGCCACTAGCCACTAGCCA
>CAZYWN010000113.1:0-1450 GCA_964651525.1 uncultured Candidatus Saccharibacteria bacterium
TTTATTTTTCCATGCCCAATAATAAATACTTTTCTTATCTCCTATCTTCTCTCCTAATCTCCAAATTAACTCTGTTCCTGTAATTTCTCTTTTGCTTTTTTCTTGTTCATTCCAAACTTCTTCTAAAATCTCTTGCATAAACTTTTCAAACTTTATATACAGCTTATTTCCAACAAAGATATTTCCAATCCTGTTTATTCCTTCTTCTCTTAACTCACTCCCAGAAGCTTTAAAACCTGATGACCAAATTCTAATAGGGGCATCAGGATCAGATAAATCCATTTTCTCTGAGTCTCCAAGAACAAAATCCCCAAAACATTTTATAATATCTTCTTCAATTCCTCCCGCAGTTGTAACTAAACAATCAACTTTTTTATTCTCAACTAAAAACCGGATAATATCCCTATTTCCGCTACTCACCATATTGCTGGTATATCCTAAAAATATAAATGCTTTATCATCAATCATACTGTTTACAATCTCTATTCCTCTGCCCAAATTACTTGCCTGAAATCCCATTCCATTATATGAATCAATTATTCTCTCCCAATTTACTCCATTAGCAAAATCATATCCTTCTATGCTCTTTCCTCTCATTTCTTCTGCATCATCATTACTATTAAAAAGCAAATTCTTTCTTGCCATTTCTTCTCTTTGGAGATTTGTTAATTTCTTAGATTTATCTTTCATATTAAAACCGATGTTAGAACTAACTACCGAGTCACAAAGAATTCTTCTTACGAATATGCCCGAACACAATTATACATAAAATCAAAACAAAAACAAGCTTTTTAAATCTTCACATCTGGTGAACGAGAAGGATCAAAATACTTAAATCTTATCCATAATCTCTGATTTTAAACCTAACTCTTTGCAAAATACAGCAAATCTTCTCGCATCTTCAGTTGTTCCGGCAACTCCTGCTCCATAATGCATTGGAATACATAAGTCAGGACTAATTAAATTAGCAACTTCAGCAGCTTCCTCTGCATTCATAACATATTTTCCACTCACAGGTAATAAAGCAATAAAATTTTTATCATGTTTTCCATATCCTGTCAAATTTTTCATCTCCGGAATTCTATCAGTATCTCCTGCATGATAAATGACAACATCTTCCAGCTTTAGCAAATATCCAATCCATCCTTCTTTTTTAGGATGAAAATCCTTGTCAACATTATAGGCAGGAAAAGCCTCAATCCTAACATTACCTATCTCTAACTCGTCACCAACCTCAATAATCTGCATGTTCACATCTTCAACCTTGGCAATCTTGCTCTGAGCATCAGCAGGAATCACAACAATAGTTCCTTTCTTGCTTAAAACCTGTATATCTTTCACACTGCAATGATCATAATGATTATGAGTTATCAAAATCAAGTCAACCTTTTCTATCCCAGAAGAAACATTATAAGGATCTATAGCAATTCTCTTTCCATTCTTTGCAACT
>CAZYWN010000114.1:0-1434 GCA_964651525.1 uncultured Candidatus Saccharibacteria bacterium
GCGTCACGCTTCGCGTCGCGCTCCCATTCCGGGAGCCCGTGCTCTTTTCTGAAATGCTCAAGAACCATCCGCCCCGCGTTGTGGCGGGTTTTTTCGTACTCATTTCCCGGATTTCCGAGACCGACAATGAGATGCTTCATAAGAATATTAAAGCACAAAAGCAACGAAACAACGAGGCACGCGGCACTCGTGCCTAAGCAAAAAACAAATCGCTCCACTACCTTGTTGTTTCGTTGTTTCGTTGTTTCGTTATTTCTTTGCTTTATTGCTTTATTGCTTTCTGCTATCATCTAGCGATGACCGAGCCAGCCATGGAGAAAAATGAGGCCGTGGAGGAACAAAAAAAAGAGAGTTTCTTCTCCCTTATCGCGGAAGTCGTGCGGTTCAGCATTATCGCGCTTCTTTTTATTGTCCCTATCCGCGTTTTTATCGCCCAACCGTATATCGTATCCGGCGCGTCAATGCATCCAACATTTGAGACCGGCGAATATTTAATCGTAGACCAATTCTCGTACCGCTTCAAAGAACCGGCTCGCGGAGAAGTGATCATCTTCCGTTTCCCCGTTGACCCGTCAAAATATTTCATCAAGCGAGTCATTGGTTTGCCCGGCGAGACAGTCATGTCAAACGGGACAACACTCTCCGTACTCGCTGTGGACGGGAAAACTATCGCGCTTGAAGAACCCTATATCGCGGATAAAATGTCCGATGTTTTTGAGAAAAAATTGGGCAGCGACGAATATTTTGTCATGGGCGACAACCGGAGGGCGAGCTTGGACTCGCGCTTTTTTGGAGCAGTTGAACGAAAATATTTCGTCGGACGCGCGTTGGTGCGCCTTCTCCCCCCAACAAAGATTGGAGTGTTCCCGGGGATATATGATTATGCAAACGCAAAATAGGATGGGTTGCTTCCTCGTGTTCGGTGAAGTACTATGACTACAAAAATGAAAGATACCAATATACAAATGAGTACGAATGCAACGAATGAATACGAATATCTAAAGCGTCGCATTTGTAGCCATTAGTATCATTCGTATATATTCGTAGATTGGTATCTTATATATTTTATGTCTCAAAAACCAAAAACCGAACGAGAAGAGCCATTTACGCGCCCCAAAGGCATGCGGGATATTTCGGGCGACACCTTTTACGCGCTTCAGGGCTTTTTTGAAAAAGCGGCTGAAGTCGCCGTGTATTACGGTTTCAAACCGATTCATACTCCTATCCTTGAGAAAGAAGAACTTTACACGAGAGGCGTCGGTGAAGCGACAGATATTGTGGAAAAAGAACTCTATTCGCTCAAAACAAAAGGCGGCACCGCGCTTGCCGCGCGCCCCGAAGGAACAGCGGGAGTCATGCGGGCATATATTGAAGGCGGTATGCACACCGAACCCCAGCCGGTGATGCTCTATTATTATGGGCCGTTTTTCCGTC
>CAZYWN010000115.1:0-1430 GCA_964651525.1 uncultured Candidatus Saccharibacteria bacterium
CCATTGTGTCCGGCGGAACTGCCGCGGAATCCGCCTCGGGAAGAAGAGGAGGATTCTCCGTAGCGGGTAGAAGTGGTGTGCGGGGTGGCTCCATTGGTGTTTTCAGGTATTTTGCCCTTAAAAAACTCCGGCTCTGCCGCCTTGACCGACAGATTGACGCGCCCTTTCTCGTCTATTTCCTTAACGACGACAGGGACCTCGTCTCCGATATCCACGACATCAGTAACTTTTTCTATACGAACCGGCGCGAGCTCGGAAATGTGTACAAGCCCTTCCGTGTTCGGCCCGATTTTTACCATTGCGCCGAAATCAAACAATCGTGTCACGACGCCGCGAAATCGCTCGCCTGGAGAATATTCGTGCGTAATTGCTTCAACTTTTACTAGCGCTTGTTCCGCCGCGCCGTTTTTCCCAAGAACGAACACCGTGCCGTCTTCTTCAATATCTATTTCCGCGCCCGTTTCTTTGATTATACCATTTATTGTTTTTCCGCCGGGACCTATCAGGAGTCCGATTTTGTCGGTGCTTATCTTTATTGTAATAATTTTCGGCGCCGCAGGCGAGGTTTCAGGCCGCGGAGACGGGAGAGTATCCGTAATTTTCTTGAGAATATGAAGCCGCGCGGCGCGCGCTTTTCCAAACGCTTCCGCGAGTATGGGGATAGGGACGCCGTCAACCTTAACGTCCATTTGAACGGCGGTGATTCCCTCCGCTGTTCCCGCTACCTTGAAATCCATGTCGCCGTGATGGTCCTCGGGCCCCTGGATATCCGTCAAAATTTTGTAGTTTGTTGTTTGTTGGCTGTTATCTGTTGGCTGTTGCTCAAGCATGAGCCCCATGGCTATTCCCGCGGCCGGCGCTTTAATCGGCACCCCCGCGTCCATAAGCGCAAGCGTTGAAGCGCAGACGGACGCCATTGAGGTGGAGCCGTTTGACGCAAGCGCTTCCGACACGACGCGGATGGTATAGGGAAACCGTTCTTTTTCGGGAATGACGGCTTCAAGCGCTTTTTCGGCAAGCGCGCCGTGCCCGATCATCCGGCGGTTCATTCCGCCGAGACGCCCCGTTTCCCCCGTGGAAAAAGGAGGAAAATTGTAATGATGCATAAAGCGTTTCGTCCTCTGCACCTCCATTCCCTCAACGAGCTGGGCGTCTTTGGGGCCGCCAAGTGTCAATACCGAAAGCACGTGCGTTCCCCCGCGGTAAAATACTCCGGTTCCATGGAGCACGGGCGATACGCCTCCTGCTTGGGCATAGAGAGGGCGGATTTCGTCCACCCCTCGTCCGTCGGCGCGGCGGTTATTTTCTAGCGCCTCGCGATGGATGAGCCGATTCACTTCTTCGTTAAAGAGAAAACTCGCGCCTTTTGCGTCTTCGGGCGAGAGATGTTCTTTTGCGAGGGCAAGCCACTCGCGCTCGCATTCGTGGAG
>CAZYWN010000116.1:0-1423 GCA_964651525.1 uncultured Candidatus Saccharibacteria bacterium
GAAGTTCCCGCGTAAGCGGGGCCTAAGGCAAGCTCGGTGACAGGGACGAAGTCATAACAAGGCACGGGTAGGGGAACCTGCTCGTGGATTCATTACTTGATTCGCCAATGCCTCGCATTGGCTGAACAGGTCGGTCGTATCGGCGCGGCAACGTGCCGATACGAAAATCTCCACGGTTGCTTGTTATCCGCCAGATGAGTGAAGGAACGGAACAAAAGAAAGGATAGTTAAAACTAGCCAATAGCCACTAGGGGTTAGGGACTAGGGAAACACCAAAACACGCCGCGTCTGACGCGGCGTGTTTTGCGTTCTAAACCTGTGCATAAACGCGCGGCAAGGTCTGGCCTTTTCCTCCGAAGGAGGACCCGCCTCCGGCGGGAAAAAGGCCCGACCTTGACGCCGTTTTCCACAGGTTTTTGCGTTTCTCGGTGTTCAATAAAAGGCTCATTTCGCCAAATGAGCCTTTTATTTCGTCACTATTTTTAATGACCATATTCGTGTCATTCGTTTTTCATTCGTGTATTGGTGCCGTGTACAATCATTTCACAGAACTCCCTAAGAGGCACATAACCGCCTGCGGCGTGCGTGTGTCCGCCGCCGCCGACCGCCTGCGCAAGGTCAAGCGCGGTAGGAGATTGTCCTTCAATACTCCGAAAGCTCATGTGCACGCGGTCTTCGCGGATGCTGTAGAGAAGCACTGCGGCGCCTAACCGCTTTGACAACGCGTGACCGATTTCCGAAACGAACATAAGTTGCGCGTTGAAGGCGGGGACTTTGTGTTCGCCGAGCATGACGAAGGTTGGCTCTGCGCGTTCGGCGAAACTTTCTATAACATAGTCGGCAAAATCGGAAATTGCTCCACCCTTCTCAAGGAGTGGCGCAATGTCTTGCTCCATAAACCCGAGCACGACATCCGGCTGGTTCACATAAGGAATAAGAAAACGCGACAGGTGCTTTGTGCGGTCGCCGAATTTCCATTGCCAGATGTCTACATCTTGAATGAGGCGCAAAAGCTCGGGTGTCGTTTCTTCACCGAAGAAATGCGCCCACGCAAGCGTCGCGCCTGACTTTTCGTTATCAAAAACATACGCGAGGTTTTCGTGCTCTTTCGCAAGCGCTTCCATGCGCTCTTTCTCGCTTATGTGGTGGTCAATGACGGTAATTTCTCTCGCTCTGTCCAAGAGCCGCTCCACGCCGAGCGCGAAGTCAACGAAATAGGCCGCCGTGTTTGTATCCACCGCTTCAAGAATCGGCGCGAAATCCTCATCCGTGTAGTGGTGTTTGAGCGGAAAGAGTTTGATTGCGGGAAATTTTTTGAGAAGCACCGCCGCGGCACCCGTGCCGTCGGAGCAGTCGCCGTGATAGATGCCGATGATAGACATAGGAATTAGGAATTAGGAATTAGGAATTAGGAATTAGGAAT
>CAZYWN010000117.1:0-1411 GCA_964651525.1 uncultured Candidatus Saccharibacteria bacterium
TTCCTTTACAGCGCGGATACCGCTTTTGATTTTGAGGCGATAAAAAGTAAAACCCAGATTTCTTCTCGTGTAGCGGGAAGAGTGCTTCATCGCTTGCTTGCCGCCGGTTTTATCAAACAAAAAACAGCAGTGAAGCCGCCTTCTCCGAATGCGCGCCGCGGCGCCCGCTCCAGGAAACGCAGAGGCTGGATTTTAGACCTACGTTTTCCCTATCTTGAACAGTTCAGAAATCTTCTGATGAGCTGCCAAGATTCAGAACGCACGGCTATCGCGAAACGATTTGCGCGGGCGGGGAGGATAAAACTCCTCGCCATCTCCGGCGTATTTCTGCAAAGCGAATCAAGCCGCGTTGATATCCTTCTCGTCGGAGACCATTTACGGCACGCCGTCATCACGCAGGCGCTCAAGGCCATAGAGGCGAATGTGGGGAAAGATCTCCGCTATGCAGTCATGGAAACAAAAGATTTTTTATATCGCTTGAGCGTATATGACAAGTTTGTTAGGGATATTCTTGACTATCCGCATGAGAAACTTATTGATAAGTTTGGGTTGAGATAATCGCACCTCACTATCGTTCAGCGCGAAATGTCTAATTCACCTAATAAAAACTTCAAAATGAAACATGAAACTTGAAACATAAAACATCTAAATTAACTTTCTGTTTCATGTTCCATGCTTCATGTTTTATGAATCTTGATTAGAAATTAGGTTAATTAGATATTAGAACTTCCGTCGCCCCGCGGCTGCGGGGCGACGGGGTTGGGTTATCCACAGTGTTTCAGGGAATAGTCAACAGGAAATGATATTATTATTGTAGTCTATAATCGTCTAAAATAAGGTCGACCATGGGCTTGGTGAGCCCTTTCGCCTCGCCAAAACCAGTAAGAAACGAGGCGCCGAGCGGTTTTTCATTTGAATTATTCACTTATCAATTAATCTTTTTATTTCTGGGGTAAAGCCCGTCGGGTTTTCTTCAGCATTTTAGAAGTTATGTTACTACAAACTTGGGGTTATATTCTCACTCGCTCTTTCCAGGAGCTTTGGATTGGTATTGTGGGTTTTGTGCCCAATATCCTTGTCGCGATTATTATTTTTGTTGTCGGTTGGATAGTCGCCGTTTTGCTCGGACGCGTGGTAGCGCATGCCATCGGGGCGCTCAAGCTTGATAACGCGCTGAAGAGCGCGAACGTTGATGAAATCCTTGGTCGGGCGGGCTTCCGTCTTGACTCGGGGCGTTTTCTCGGCGAACTGGTGAAATGGTTTGTCATTGTTGTTTTCTTGGTCGCGACTCTTGATGTGCTCAAGCTGACACAGGTAAACGCGTTTCTCCAGAATGTCGTGCTCGCGTATCTTCCACAGGTCATTGCCGCCGCGCTCATTCTTCTTATCGCGGCAGTTATCGCGCAGGCGC
>CAZYWN010000118.1:0-1410 GCA_964651525.1 uncultured Candidatus Saccharibacteria bacterium
TGCCGTTGCACGCGAAAGGGAAAAATACCATGCGCCGCGAAACAGTAACGGTGTAAAAATGAGGTGTTAGGTTTTAGGTGATAGGTGTTAGGTAAAAAGCAAAAAATAAAAAAAGGGGGCCGCCACGTCAAACGTGGCGGCCCGTGTGGTCAGGTCATCGGATTCTTGTTCTTCGTCCGGCACTCAAGCGGGACGAAATTATTCTGAACGATGATTGGGAACAAAATACTTGCTATCTTTTTTCGTGGTCGCAATTTCTTCAATTTCTTTTAGCGACGCCCTGTAATGTTCCGCTTGTTTTTTTGCGTCGCCTTCTAATTTTTCAATTCTCTCCTGTGATTGCGAAGAAATTTTTTCAACGGGTTTGAATGCGAGAGAACGAAAAATTTTTAACCAGAGAGGGTTTTCTTTGTTTTTGATATCCTCCGTCTCTCTTCGCACCGGTTTTATGAACGCCGAGAGATAGTCTTTGTCGCGCACAGACGGCGGTATAGGCGCCTCCACCCCCCGGTCATTTCTTGACAACCGTCCCTCAGTTGCATAACCAAGCGGATGGACGCTTAACCCCTTTTTTTCTATGCGTCCGCCGACGTAATTATGCTCAAAATGATAGGGTGAGGTTGAGAATGCGGCCTTGTCAATTTTCGTTATTTTAGGGAACGACAACAAGAAAAGATTTTTTGTCAAATTAAGGGCTCCACCAGTCCACATATAATCATCAACGATAAGAACTTTCTTGCCATCAAAATAGCTACTCCCGTCGGGTTTAGTGAATTTTTTTTGAATTTCCGAGGATAACTTCTTTGTGTCACGTCGATCTAAAGCATAGTAATAGGATCCTTTGTCGGTCCTCCATGTGAATTCCCTACCGACTTTCACAAATTTCATCTCAGGTATCTGTTCGTCAGGAAACCTAAATTTCCACCGCGCTTTGATTAAACTGGCTAAATATCGAGCGGAATGGTCAAGAAATACGAAAGAGTCATACTGAAGCGGCATGGCTTGATCTATAAAATTATCGGCCGCCATTGCTAAGAATTCCTTATCTCTCTCGCGAAAAACAGGAGGTTCTTTTTTTTCTGGTTCAGCTGGCGGCTTTTCCTCCTGCTGTGGTATTTTTGGGGCTCCCTCGTGCATTTTTGCGGTAAGGTTAGTTGTCTGTTTATGCGTGGGGAGGGACATTGATCCCGCAGTTACTAAACTCATACTTCGCGCTCCGCGCTTGTATTCGTTAAGTACTGCTGGACGCGGCTCGCTGTCCCGCCAAAAGCGGGACATGCTCCGCCGGTTCGAGTCCCTACGCAGGCAAAACAATTTGCCTGCTCCGCACTCACCGCTTTCTCTGCGTTCAATCGGTGGGTGCGGAGGGACTCGAACCCCCGTAGGCGTAAGCCGGCGGATCTACAGTCC
>CAZYWN010000119.1:0-1403 GCA_964651525.1 uncultured Candidatus Saccharibacteria bacterium
GGTTTTTTTCTTGAAAATAAAGGGCTAATGCGATTCTTGGACTTTGACAACTCAATCGCGCCGCGAGAGCTTCGTCTAGCGCTTGCGGCGCGGACAATCAAAACAAAAGAGGAGAATCTTACAGATTCCCGTACCTCGCTCTCGCTCGGTACGGAATTCCTAATTCACCTAATTCCTAATTCACCTAATAAAATGCCTAATACAAGAATTTCCAATGTCTAAAAAATTTCTTTTTGGATTTTGGTCATTTGAGGTTTTGAATTTTATTAGAAATTAGAAATTAAAAATTAGAAATTCCGCCGCGTATGAGCGGCGGTGTGGTGTCTAGATTCTCTAATAGAATATCGAGTTAAGGGCGCACGGTGGATGCCTTGGCTCCAAGAGGCGATGAAGGACGCGGCGTGGCGGCGATATGCTTCGGGGAGGTGCCTAGCAACCTTTGATCCGGAGATTTCCGAATGGGGAAACCTAATGGCGCAACCCGCCATTGATTCCGCGCAAGCGGAGTCGCACACCCAGGGAAGTGAAACATCTCAGTACCTGGAGGAAGAGAAAACAATTCACGATGCTTCGCATCGGAAAATGTCTAATTCACCTAATTCCTAATTCACCTAATAAAATGCCTAATACAAGAATTTCCAATGTCTAAAAAATTTCTTTTTGGATTTTGGTCATTTGAGGTTTTGAATTTTATTAGAAATTAGAAATTAAAAATTAGAAATTCCGATGCAGAGCATCGTATATTCCCTGAGTAGCGGCGAGTGAAACGGGAAGAGCCCAAAACCGTGCTTCGCACCTAGTTTGTAAGTTACGCTTCGCTTAAGTTGATAAGTTGGATAAGTTTTAAACTTATTAAACTTATTCGCTTGCGAAGCAAGCGAAACTTATTTGACTTATAAACTATGCGCGGAGCGCGGTGGTTGTGGGGCAATAGTCGGGTTTGATCCCAGAGAGTCACAAAATGGTTTCGTTAGCTGAAGCCGCTGGAAAGCGGCACCCAAGAAGGTAATAGTCCTGTAAGCGAAAACGAACCGTCTCTCCTACTATTGTTCCCGAGTACCTCAAGACATGAATAGCTTGGGGGAATCCGCCAGGACTAACTGGCAAGGCTAAATACTCTTGGAGACCGATAGTGAACAAGTACCGTGAGGGAAAGGTGAAAAGAACCCCGGTGAGGGGAGTGAAATAGAACTGAAACCATGCGCCTACAAGGAATGGGAGCCGGCCGCATCACACTGCGTGTGAAGCGGATTTAGGATTTATGATTTAGGATTTATGATTTAAAATTCGCTTCGCGAATTTTTTCTTAAATCTTATATCTTACATCTTAAATCTGCCGCATCGCGCGTAGCGCGATGCGGCTGGTGACCGTGTGCCTATTGAAGAATGAGCCAACGAGTTCA
>CAZYWN010000120.1:0-1366 GCA_964651525.1 uncultured Candidatus Saccharibacteria bacterium
CCCATGCCGATACGGTCGCACGCGCGGACTTTCATCAAATCCCAGACATTTTCTGGACCGACATTCCGCACGAGGCGACGTACTGCGGAGAGAGTGATTTTCTCAATGTCGGAAAAGAAGAGATGCCACCGCACGAGTTTCGCAACGGTTTCTATCATGTCGTTCGGATATTTAAGCCGCGCGAGGATTTTTTTAGCCGTGCGTCCGCCGACGACGTCGTGTCCATAGAACGTCCAGTCGTTTTTTTCATCGGACCATACCCGTGTTTTCGGTTTTGAGACATCATGGAAAAGCGCCGAGAGCCGTACATGGAGGGGCCACTCGCGCTCGGCGGAATGGTCAAGGGCGCGGAGATTGTGTTCCCAAACGTCATAGATGTGGTCGCCATTCTGCTTCACCTGTATCCCCTCCTCTATTTCCGGCGCGATGTGTTGGAGAAGCGAGAGCTTGTGAAGGAGGATAATGCCTTGCATCGGACGCGGCGACATAATAATGCGGGAAAATTCGTCGCGGATGCGTTCGGCGGAAATTGCTTTAAGTTTTGACGCGTGATTTTTTATTGCCATTTCGGTTTCTATCTCTATTGTGAAATCAAGGTCGGTCGCAATCCGTGCCGCGCGCATCATACGGAGCGCGTCTTCGGCAAAACGCTCCTCGGGGTCTCCCACCGCGCGTACGATTTTGTTTTTCAAGTCCTCTTGCCCGCCGTGTTCATCAACCACCTCATCCTTGTCCTCATTGTACGCGAGCGCGTTTATGGTAAAGTCACGCCGCGCGAGGTCGTCGGAGAGATTTTTCGCCCACGATACTGTATCGGGGCGACGCTTGTCGCTATACGCGCTTTCCGTCCGATATGGCGTTACTTCAACAACTTTGAGAGTTTCATCCGTTGCCGCCTCATTTACAACCCCCACCGTCCCGTACTCGTTTTCATAAAAAGTATCGGGGAAGAGTTCTTGTATCTCTTTCGGCGTAGCGTTTGTCGTAATGTCCCAATCTTTTGGCTTTTTACCAAGCGCGAGGTCGCGCACACATCCGCCGACGAGATACGCTTCAAAACCCGCTTTGCGCAGGGTATCGGTTGTCGCTGTAATTTCTTTAGGAATAGCGAAGCGCATGCCTTTTTATGCCCCCGGAGGGATTCGAACCCCCAACAACAGGTTCGAAGCCTGTCGTGATATCCATTTCACCACGGGAGCGAAAGTAACCAAATGATACTGAAAAATTGAAGAAAAATCAATATCTTACGACGCTATATTTTTTGTTGAAAAAAGAGAAATTTGGTAGTATAATGCCAAAAGATACAGTATTGCGGGATTAGTTTAGTGGCAAAACACCTGGTTGCCAATCAGGTAATGGGAGTTCG
>CAZYWN010000121.1:0-1320 GCA_964651525.1 uncultured Candidatus Saccharibacteria bacterium
ATTGACACCTTTCTCGTCAAAGGAAATTCCATGGCGCCGCTGGTAATTGAAAACGATTACGTTTTTGTAAACAAATTCGCGTACTTTTTCGGAAACGAACCTGAGCGGAATGATATTATCGTCACTACGTTTAGAACTGAAAAACCGAACGCCATAAAACGCGTCATTGGCCTCCCCCGCGAACGAGTGGAAATCTCGCCGGAAAAAATTGTCGTGAAAAAAAGCCGAGATGATGACGGAGTGACTCTCGCCGAGGACACCTATCTTGCGCTCGCGAACTTCCCCCTAAACGGCTCAACGACCATCACCCTTGACCCAGAGGAGTATTTCATTCTTGGGGACAACCGCTTTGTAAGCACCGACTCGCGGGACCTTGGCCCAGTTGACAAATGGGATATCGCAGGAAGAGTTTTTCTTGTGTTTCGTATGCGTTCCATTTCATTTTTCATCCCCTAAAACAACAAAGGAGTCATTTACAGTATGAATTAAGCGTTTCGCTATTACAGATTGATTCTGCCTTGTTTCTTTTGATGCCGCCCATATTCTTCGGGGCGATTTTTTGTTTTTTCAAAAGCATCACTCTAAAAAAACACGCAAACAACGGGTGAATCTTTAGTAATGTTTATAAATGAAACCCTACTAAAGAGTATAACGGAAAAACCATGTTTTTGTTAATACGCGCGTGTTGATAACTATGATGCAAAAATTTTTGCAAACAGGCCTTTTTGGATAGGTACTACTACTCTCAAAAATCAATTTTTTCGTTCATTGAAAAAACATGACTTATCAACACCGATATCAGTGAAAAAGTATTGTAATATAAAGATATATTCTACTAGCCGATACTGCTGCCGATAGAACGTATCGTTGCAAAGAATTTTGAATTTCTAGTTTTGAATTTTGAATCAAATACGAATAACCGAATTTTAAAATTAAATCATTAAAAATTCATTCAAAATTGGAAATTCAAAATTAAAAATTTTTAGAAAATGTATTCCGACAAAGAAAACCGCAATAAATTCAAAACCAGCTCTGCTCAAGACGGCGAGTGGATTTCGCTTTCGGAAGCCGCGCAGGAAGTCCCCTACAGCGCGGAGTATCTTTCTCTGCTCGCCAGAAAAAAAACGCTCCCCGCGAAAAAAATTCGCGGGGTGTGGTATACGACTCTCCCAATCGTAAGGGAGTATATGCGCCGACAGATGGCGCGTTCGCTTCAGGACTCTTCGTTAGCTGCTACGCTTTCCATGTCTGTGGAAAACCCTGACGCAAGGACGGGCCTTATCCCGTCCGCCGAAGGCGGATCCTCCTCCGGAGGACAAG
>CAZYWN010000122.1:0-1294 GCA_964651525.1 uncultured Candidatus Saccharibacteria bacterium
GAAAATGTGGCGGTCAGTTTTTTCCCGCCGATTTCCGTTGAGAATTCGCGTTTTTGCATAAAAAGGACGATACCAATATACGAATTATACTAATGAAACGAATGAATACTAATATCTGTTTGCTTGATTATTCTTCAAAGCGTTACATTCGTAGCCATTCGTTGCATTTGTATCTATCAGTACATTGGTATCTTTTATTTCGTTAATTCGCTTACTGTAACAGATTCCTGCGGCTTTTTCTATCTGAACTGGAAAAAACAAAAATCGCCGCGTCTGACGCGGCGATTTTTGGTGTTGTGCTACGTGTTTTGTGTTTCGTGTTTTGGATGGCTCGACTTGTTCTGGAGAAAGAGAAATTTCTTCGGGTCTTCGCCCAAGTCAAGAAAATCGTCGGCGGTTTCCTTAAGCTTTGCCGAGGTGCTTCGCCCGAAGGACGCGACTTCAACCTGGCATCCTTGATTACTGCGAAGATACTCCACAAGCGGAATAAAATCGCCGTCGCCCGAGACGATGACGACGCTGTCAAGTTTTGACGCCATTTTTATTGAGTCAATGGCGAGCGCGACGTCCCAGTCGGCTTTTTTGGCTCCCCCGTAGAAAACTTGAAGGGGTTTTGTTTTGGTTTCTATGCCGAGTTTGCCGAGGGCTTCAAAAAAGTTTTTCTCGTCGCCCGACTCGGTCGTGATGACATAGGCGACGGCGCGGATAAGATGGCGCTTGCCGACGACTTCTTTTAATACTGCGCCGAAATTGACGCGGGCGTTATAGATATTGCGCGCGCTGTGATAAAGATTTTGCGTGTCTATAAAAACGCCGACACGCTGGTCTTTGTGTTTGACGATGCTCATGAAAATGAATTATGAATATAGAATTTTGAATTTTGAATAAATTTTGAATGACGTAATTTTTAAATTAGGTAATTCTAGTTTGATTCAAAATTCTAAACTCAAAATTAAAAATTAAAAAACGCTGTCAAAGAAACTAACTACCCTATTGTAACAAAATCGTCCGGCGGTTGCCGAACGTTTTGTTATTAAAGTCCGATTTTCTTCACCACCGCGCTCCAGCGTTCCGCGCTCTTTTTTTTGAGGTAGCGCAGGTGCTTCTGGCGGCTCGCCACAAGCTGCAAGAGTCCGCGGCGCGAATGCTTATCGGTGCGGTGTTTTTTTAAATGCGCGGTTAGTTCGTTGATTCTGCGCGTGAGGAGAGCAACTTGGACTTCGGGAGACCCCGTGTCCCCGTCTTTTTTCCCGTATTTTTTGGAAATCTCCTCTTTGTGTTTCTTTGAAAGCAT
>CAZYWN010000123.1:0-1276 GCA_964651525.1 uncultured Candidatus Saccharibacteria bacterium
ATGTCCGCGCCCCTGACCGCGCGCGTTCGCAGGCGTTCGCTGTATTCGGGGATGTAGACAAACCGCCCCTTGAGGCGCGAGTCGGACATCCACTTCGCGAATTCGCGCATCCACGGACCGCACTTCGTATCGTCTTCATGGGCGATACCGCCGATAAAGAGATTCGCGGCAAGCCCTTTTTTGCCGTCCGCGGATTCGTCTCTGTCGGCGCATATCGCGGAGACGATGCCCTCAAACATCGGCTTCTGGTTTTTGTACTCCGCGAGCCGCCGCACCAGAGCGACAAGCGGTTCGCGCGGATTCAGCATCCGTCCCGTTTTTTCCCGAATGAAACCGAGAAGCTCTTCCTTGTCGCCGCGGTGCGCTTCCCAGAGCGATTGCGGAGAGGGATCGGCAAGCGCCTTGACGCGCGGCGAGAGCATAAAGTCCCTGCTGACGCCGTTCATGATTCCGAAAACCTTGTTCTCGCGCGCTTCTTCGGGAAACATCGCCCGAAGCACCTCGCCGTTTTCCTCGCTTACCCCCGTGACGAGATGCGCGAGCTTCACACTCCCCGAACTGATGTCAACGACTTTCCCGCGGATGTACACATCGCGGTATCTGTCGTGGAGCGCCATTTTCCCATACCACTCGGCGGGAAATTCTTCCAACGCTTCCCGCGCGGGCGTATGCAGGGTGAAAAGATACTTCGTCCCGCAAAAATACGGGTCGTCGCGCATGTTCGGGATGACGAGACCCGCCATCCACTCCTGACACCATATGATGTCCGGTTTTTCTCCCAGGCGTTTCAGAAGCGCGGGAACAGCGCGCCCGAGAAAAGCCGCCTGTTCCAGCTTCTTCGCCTTTTCACCCGGATAGAGATAGCCGGCGGCGGGGTTGTTTATGCCGTATACCCACGATTCCCCCCGCGCAATGCCGAACACGGGAACTGTTTCCCTGTTGAAATTGATGTCCACCGCAAGGTCAAACAGACGGCACGCGGGAGTGCGATGATAGTTTATCGCGCTTCTTGTCTGCCAATCGGCGGGATAGAAATAAGTGACCGGAATTACCCGTATCCCCCGCCGCGACATACCGTCGGGGATATGACCCGCGAGGTCGCCCAAGCCGCCGCGGAAGTTTCCGTTGCAGGCAAAACGCTTGAGCTCCGGAATCATCATTTCTGCGGTAACAAAGGCAACGGTATAGGGTTTCATCTTTCGCCTCCTCTGTTCTTTAGGTTTTTGTTATCTTTCTGGCGTTGTAAAAGAACTACATAAAATATCTTTAAATTTTA
>CAZYWN010000124.1:0-1262 GCA_964651525.1 uncultured Candidatus Saccharibacteria bacterium
TTAATTTTTGCTCACTCATATTAAAAAAGTTGAGCAGTTTTTAAGTTTATAGTTTTTACCAAAAATACCTATCCTTAGTCAACCCCTTGTATGAGATGAGTACATCGGTAACACTTGAGGGGTGGTTGAGTAGTAATGATCAAGATACTCTAGAGGAGTTAGGTAGTCAAGGGTTTGGTGAGGTCGGAAGTTGTTGTACTCAATGAGCCAATCAAGAAGCTTTTGGTTAAAGTCTTCGTTAAAGTATGGATCGATGTCAGTTACATCAACAAATTCTTCCTGAATGGTTCGGTTAAATCTTTCTAAAACGGAGTTATCTTGAGGGGTATGAGGCCTGGAGTACCATTGAGGTATGTTCAATACTCTGCAGGCCTCTTCAAACTCTTTCTTAAACTCTGAGCCATTATCGTGATGAAGGTTAATCATTCTTTGGTTAGTTAAGTAGTTTAATCTTTCTAAGAAGTCTTTAGCATTGCGTGAAGTATGAGTAGTGTAGAGTCTAGCAAAGGCTAACTTGGATACTTCATCAATGGCTGTTAACAAGTATCTGTAACCTCCTTGAGAGAGGGTTAAAATGACGGTGTCAACATGCCAGAGGTAGTTAACCTTTCTTTCTCTAACCAGCCTTGTAATTCTTTGTTTTTTGTGAGATCTAGCTTGGATTTGTTTTCTTCTTTGCTTTTTAGCTTTAACTTTGTCTGGATAGAGGTTATGTTCTTCAATGATCTTTTGGATCTTCCATGAACTAATGGATTCCTGATGCTTCTTGGCATAGATCTTAACTAACTTCATCTTGCCGTAGTTAGGAAAGCTCTTTCTTAAAGCCTTCACTCTGAGTCTTTGTTCTAGACTAATTTGTCTAGTTCTAACTTTAACTGGTGCTCTCGAGATTTCCTCTAAACCCTCTAATCTGTTCTCCATAAATCTTTTTAGCCACTTATGGAGGGTTTTTCTGGTGATACCAAACTGAAGTGCGGTTTGTTTAACTACTTTACTCTGAGTATGGTAGTAGATGATCCATTCCAGTTTTAATTGAGCTTGTGGCGACAACTCTTTTCTGGATCTTTCTCTTAAGAACTGCCAGTTAATCTCCGTTGAAATGTCTTTTCCCTGAAAGTATGCCTGTTTGTACCAAGCTGGTTTAAAATTTTGCCATCTAGGTTGAGTCATCGGTTTTACTCACCTCCTTGGTAGATGATTCTACCTTAGATGTGTAACCGATGTTTCTCATCTTCTGCATAGTGAAAAACTAACTCTCCATT
>CAZYWN010000125.1:0-1254 GCA_964651525.1 uncultured Candidatus Saccharibacteria bacterium
CGCTCGCGGTCATCTCCGGCGTGTTCTGGAAAGCGCTCATTGTGACATTCGCGTACGTATTCGGCATGACAATCCCCTTGTTTATCGCCGCGTATTTCTATGACAAATACAAAATAGAAAACTCGCGGTTTATCCAAGGGAAAATCATTGAGAAAAAAATCTTCGGGAAGACAGTGCGGACGCACTCCACCAATCTCATCGCCGGGGCGGTGTTCTTTCTTATGGGCGTAATTCTCGCGAGTATCGCGCTTTCTACGGGAAGCGGTTTTTGGGCGCCCGCGTATCAAGTGAAAATTGGCACGGCATTGAATGCATGGTCAATGAATGTTTTTGACGCGCTTGCCGTTATTCCAGACTTTGTATGGGCGCTTGTCATCGCGGGGCTCTTTCTCTTCTTCATCTGGTTCGCGTGGAAACGGGCAGAACGTGAAGAACGTGAAGGTGGAGACACGGAAGAAAACAAGCGATGCCATTGAATGCGTCTTCCCATTTTCGGACATCAAGTCCGAAAATGGGAATGCGACACTACCCGTCTCGCCTCCGGCCCGCCTAGACTCGCTAGGCGAGACTGGCTCGCCGAGGCGGACGAATGTCGCACATGCGAATAAAAATTTCCTGCGTCCTGTGGTGTCGTAACAAAATTGACATGGAAAATGAAAATCAAAACCAGATAACTGAAACTACTCCGCCAATGCAACAGTCAAAGAAAAACTGGGTTCTTTCCGCGAGTATTCTTGCTTCAGCCTTTGTTCTTGCGGGTGCATTAGTGTACACAAATGACCGAGAAACCGGCACTATCTCGCAAAAGGCGTCTGTCGCCGGCTCACCTGCAAATGACATCTCGGCGCTTGAAGAAGACGTGCTGCCGTCCAGAGGCGTCATTCTTCCGGTCGTCTGGGGCGACCTTGGCGCGAAATTGGTGAGTGTCGGAGCGATAGACGCCGATGCTTTGATGGCGGTGTACAACCAAAGAGGAGCGTTCCCCGATGAATACGAGGAACTTCTTTTGGGAGATACTTCGGGCAAGATGAAGATAACGAAAGACAACGCCGGCTATCTTCTCAATTTGTTCTGGGCGCTGGGGCTGGCGAATAAAAATCCTATTCTTGAGAACGGAGAAATGGCGGACCCGCGCTACGGCGGCGCAGGGAACTTCGCATCAACCGGCGGATGGACAATTGCGCGTGGCGACCCGATGGAACATTACAGCCGCCACAAATTATTTAACCTGACTGATGAAGAACAGGCGCTCGT
>CAZYWN010000126.1:0-1250 GCA_964651525.1 uncultured Candidatus Saccharibacteria bacterium
ATAACAATGACCCACATAGTACACCCATATGCGCACCGACTCGGAATCATTAGGGATTGGCAATCTCGGTGGTTTGGCATAGGGAAGCAATATAAAAAGTTCCTGAAAGAGGACGTGATTCTGCGCGAATATCTTGCGAAACGCCTGCGGGGGTTCTTTGTCTCGTCTCTTGAAATAGAGCGTTCCTCAAGAAAACTGCGTCTCATCATTAAAACTGCCCGCCCGGGAATGCTTATTGGACGGCAGGGAGAAGGCGCAACCCGGCTTAAAGAAGAAATAACGAAGGTAATGCAAAAGAAAGACATCCCCTCTGGCGGGCTTCAAGTTGATATTTTAGAAATACGCTTTCCGGAATCCAGCGCTTCTATCGTCGCTCAGATGATTGTAGAAGGGCTTGAACGCCGCATGCCGTTTAGGAGAGTCTTGAAACAAACTGCAGAAAAAGTTATTGCCTCGCGTGATGTTAAAGGGGTTCGCATCGCCATCTCGGGGAGACTTGGAGGAGCAGAGATGAGTCGCAAGGAACAGATTAAAAAAGGCATGTTACCGTTACAGACGCTTCGCGCTGATGTTGATTTTTCCCGTGCAACCGCGCATTTATCATATGGAACCATCGGCGTGAAAGTGTGGATTTATAGAGGAGACGTGTTCAAAGAGAAAGAAAAAGAAAAGGGAAGACTAAGTTGAATAAGTTAATAAGTTCAATAAGTCAAAAATAAGTTAGATAAGTTGAACAAGACGATAACACGGAAACTTATCAAACTTATGAACGAGCAGAACGAGCGTAACTTATTGAACTTACTAAACTTATTAAACTAAAAACATGTTATTTCCCAAAAAAGTAAAACATAGAAAATGGCAGAGGGGGAGAACGAACTTCTCCAAGGCGCGTCATGCATCTCGGGGAACGAGCGTATCCTTCGGCTCTTTTGGCATAAAAGCGATGTCGCGAGGGCGCATCAAGGCAAATCAAATTGAGGCGGCGCGCAAAGTGATAACCCGCCATGTGTCAAAAGGGGGAAAGATGTGGACGCGGATATTCCCCGACCGCCCCTACACAAGAAAGGCGGCCGAAGTAGCCATGGGAAAAGGTAAAGGAGATGTTGAGGGATATGAAGTGGAAGTTCTTCCGGGGCGTGTCCTTTTTGAAATAGACGGGATTGCTCCCGAGGCTGCCAAAGAGGGGCTTCGTAAGGCAGGGTCAAAATTGTCCGTAAAAACAAAGATTGTGGCGCGGAACGAATAAAAAA
>CAZYWN010000127.1:0-1236 GCA_964651525.1 uncultured Candidatus Saccharibacteria bacterium
ATCCCCCTTTGCCCATCAAAAGTTTTTCCTCTATAATGGAGAGAATCTTTACTATTTTTTTACAGCCTATGATTTTCAGCCTCTTTAAACAAAGCGCCGGCGCGTCCCGAAGCGAGGAAACGCGTTTTGACGCGTGCGCGACTTTCATCATTATCGCGGGAGCGTTTCTTCTGCCGCTTTTCTTTATTCCCTTTTCCGCGTTCTCTCTTCCGTTCGCGAAGTCGCTGCTTCTTGCGGCGATGGTGCTCCTCGCACTTCTTTTTTGGCTGATTGGGCGTCTTCAGGATGGCGTTGTGCGCGTCCCGAAAAGCTTGCTTTTTGTGTCTCTTTTTTCTGTCGTCGCCGTTTTTTTGGCGAGCGCGATTTTTTCTCCGTCAACACAGGCATCTTTTGCGGGGCTCGTTTACGACATGGGAACGTTTGTCTCCATCCTGTTTTTGGCGCTCGCCGCGTTTCTCGGAGCGGTTCTTTTTGAATCGCGGACGCGCCTGTTTGCGCTCTATGTTGCCGTTGTCGTTTCTTTCCTCGCCGTCTTTCTACTTCAGGCGGCGAATCTTTTTGCAGGGGGTGATTTTCTTTTCTTCAAAAACTTTGATTCCTCAACAGGAAGCATTCTTGGCAAGTGGAATGACTTCGCGCTTTTTGCCGGAATGGTCGCCCTCCTTTCTCTCATTACGATTGAATATCTTACTTTGGGGAAAAAGGCGCGCGTGTTTTTCTATTGCGTGCTGGGGTGCGCTCTTGCCACGCTCGTGGTGACCAGTTTTTCTCTTGCATGGGGCATTCTCGGCGTGTTCGCCTTAATTGTCTCGGTGTACCGCTTTTCTTTGATTCTCTTTGCGAAAAAAGCAGGCCGCGCGCTCGCCGTGCAAACCATGCCATTCGTTTCGCTCGCCGTGCTTCTGTTGTCGGTCCTTTTCTTTCTTGCGGGAGATACGCTCCAGGGGCCTCTTTCAAACGCGCTGCATATTAACCAGATTGAAGTGCGCCCCTCATGGTCCGCAACGGTTGATGTCATCCAAGGGACATGGCGGGAAAATCTTCTTTTAGGAAGCGGTCCGAACCTATTCGCAAAGCAATGGCTTTTGTTGAAAGACGAGGCAGTGAACACGACCGTCTTTTGGGATGCGGATTTTCGTTTCGGCATCGGGCTTCTGCCGACTTTTGCCGTGACGACGGGTCTTTTGGGGGCGCTTGCGTGGCTTTTCTTTTTGGGCGTTCTCGTGTATCGGGGCG
>CAZYWN010000128.1:0-1232 GCA_964651525.1 uncultured Candidatus Saccharibacteria bacterium
AGCGGGCTGGACGCCGTGACCGGTGCCCTCCTTTCCCATCGCCGCCAAAAGCGCCTCCCGCGTTCCCTCTTCCACGAGACGCACCGCCGCCATGTCGTGCTCCGTTTTTTCCCTGAGCGCTTCGGTTTTTTGTGAACGGTTTTTTATTTTCTTTTGTTTTTGTTGTGTCCATACTAAAAGAATTTAAGATTTAACATATAAGATATAGGATTTGTCATTTTTCGCTATGCGAAAATGCTTTTTAAATCTTAAATCATAAATCTTATATCTTAAATTTTAGAATACGAGCCCTGCTTCGCGCGCCGCATCCGCAATAACTTTTACGTTACCTGTATATTTTTTACTTCCCCTGTCAAAAACGGCTCTTTTCCCTTTGCCAAGTTGCGCGGCAATATCACGGCCAATCGCTTCAACCATATCGCGCCGTGCTATCTTCTTTCCGCCAGAGATTTTTTTGTCCGAAGAAGAAGCAACCGTCGTCCCTTTCTCATCATCAATCGCCTGCGCGTAATAATGCTTGTTGGACACAAAAATAGACAACCTCGGCACATGAGCCGTCCCTCGGATTTTCATCCGTATCCGTGCGCGCCGCCGTTTTTTTAATGTATTTTTATTTGCTGTCGCCATGGAAAAATTTAAGATTTATGATTTAACATTTAACATTTTTTAAATCTTAAATCATAAATCTTATATCTTAAATGTTACGTCGCTTTCTTCCCCTGCTTCCGTCTGACCACCTCATTCTCATATCTAATACCCTTCCCTTTATATGGTTCTGGCTTCTTAATTGAACGAACATACGCGGCAAACCCGCCGACTGCTTCCTTGTCGCTTCCCTTTATCGTAAGAATACCGCCTTTTTCTGTTGTTACAGAAATGCCTTTTGGAATGGGAATTTTGACTGGGTGGGAAAAGCCGACAAGAAGCGCTAGCGTGTTGCCGGATGCTTCCGCCCGATAACCGATACCTTCAACGAGAAGTTTTTTTTCAAACTCTTTATGCACTCCCTCTACCATATTTCGTATATGAGAGGCATAGGTTCCCCATAAGGCACGGGAAAGCAATGTATTCCGCTTTGGGGTTACCTTAATTTCACCTCCCTCGCATTGTACGGAGATATCGGATGCGCGAAAAGCACGGGAAAGCTCCCCCAAAGGGCCTTTTACGGTTACGATGCCGTCACCCACCGTGCATTCTGTTTTTGCGGGCAAGGCAATAGGTTGTTTTCCGAT
>CAZYWN010000129.1:0-1224 GCA_964651525.1 uncultured Candidatus Saccharibacteria bacterium
CCGACTCCACAAATGTGGAAAGACCCGGCTTTTCAATTCCCGAAAAGACAGTTTTTAAGAACATTGACGAAATCGTGAAAAATACCAAAGGGCGGCTCATTATCGGCACGTTCGCGTCTCAAATAGAACGCATCTCAAGAATCATAGAAATAGCGGAGAAGCACAAGAAAAAAGTGGTGATAGACGGATACAGCATGAAAACGAACATAGAAATCGCGAAAGCTGCCGGCGTGCTTTCCCCCCAGAAAGACACCATAATCCCTTTGCAGGAAATGGACAAATATCCTCCGGAAAAAATAATGGCGCTCGTCACCGGCGCGCAAGGGGACGAGTTTGCGGTTCTCATGCGTCTCGCCAACAAAAGCCACCGCAATTTGAAGATAATGAAGGGCGATACCGTAGTGCTTTCTTCGTCAATCATTCCCGGCAACGAATTGCCGGTCCAGAAACTGAAAGATAATTTGTCGCGCCAGGGCGCGACCATCGTCCATTATCAGGTCTCTGATGTCCATTCTTCAGGGCACGCGAATCGTGGCGAGCTTTTGTGGTTTCTCGGGAAAATTAAGCCAAAATTCTTTATCCCAATCCACGGATACCATTATATGCTTCGCGTCCATACCGAGCTTGCCCAAGAAGCAGGGGTTCCTGAAGACCATATCGTCGTCCCCGATAACGGCATGATTATTGATATTATTGAGGACAAGAAAATAGAGGTGCGCAAGGAAAGCGCGGGACATGGATTGGTGCTTGTTGACGGCTTTTCCGTGGGCGATATCCAAGAGGTAGTCATCCGCGACCGGCAAATGCTCGCGCAGGACGGGATGTTCGTACTCGTGGTAACTATTGATGTGAACACCGGGAAACTGCGCAAGTCCCCCGATCTCATTTCGCGCGGGTTCGTGTACCTTCGCGAATCCCAAAAACTTCTCGCAACCGCGCGAGAACTTATAAAAACGACTGTGGAAACCAACACCGCCGGAATGTACCCGATTAATTTTGATTACCTGAAGGGGATTCTCACGGATAAGGTGAGCCACTACCTTTTTCAGGAAACCAACAAACGGCCGATTGTGATACCGGTGATACTCGGAATATAATTTTGAATTATGAATTCCAAATTTTGAATAAATTTTTAATGATTTAATTTTAAAAATTCTGTAATTCAAGTTTGATTCGAAATTCAAAATTAAAAACTCAAAATTGTTTATTGCTACAACCACTCCC
>CAZYWN010000130.1:0-1215 GCA_964651525.1 uncultured Candidatus Saccharibacteria bacterium
TGCCGCGGCGGCTTTTGCGAGAGGCGCGCGTCCACTCTTGAGATTGGCGATTATGAGCGCGATTTCCGTGTTTTGCGGGTTGGTTTTCTGTATCGCTTCAAACTCCGCCAGTGCGGCAGCGGCATCACCAAGCTCGTACTGCGCGAGCCCGAGGAAGTAGCGCGCATTCGCATAATCCGGAACGATCTGCACTGCGCGGAGGAGAGCGCCCCTTGCCCCTGCATACTCTTTTTCATTGTACTTAAGAAGGCCGAGTTGGAAAAAGACGCCCGCATCATTTGGGCTCAAGAACGCCGCTTGCTCAAGCGAGGTAATCGCATTTTTTACATTCCCCGCATCTATTTCAAGCTGTGCAAGAACAAAAATCGCATCAGTATAATTGTTCTTCAGCCGAAGCGCCTCGGTGACGAGTTTTTTACCCTCCTCTTTCGCCCCGCGCGCGATTTCAATCTGCGCCGCTTCAAGAACAAGCCGTGGACTTTTCGGATTCCGCGCGCGCGCGTTTTCCATAATCGGCTTTGCGCTCTCATATGCTCCTTCAACTTTGAGAGGAATAAGCGACGTATAGATGCGGGCAAGCGCGAGCCAATTTGTATAGTCGGTTGAATTCGCCGCTATTGCCGCATTCCCAGAGGCGACGGCAAAACCAAGCAGTTCCTGAAACCGCGCGCGCGCCGCCTCGGCTGAAACATCTTTGCTTTGAAGCAATTCGTTTATCTGGAAAAGGCGTATATCAACAAGAGAACGGTAGAACGCATCCGCGGGGAAAAACCCTATTGCTTTGCCGAGGGACTCTTCGGCGCGCGCGCTCTCGCCTCCTCTCGCAAATGCTGTCCGCGCGTCTTGGAAATAAAGGAATGAGATGATTCGCTTCGCGACAAAATACCCGCCGACAACTGTCCCGATAAGAAGCGCGACGAGCACCAGTACCGTCGCAAAGCCGACACGCGGGTCGCCCGTGTACGAAAAAGAAATCGTCTTGATGAATTTTTTCTGCGCGAGAAGCGCCACGAAGCAGCCGGAAAGAAGAAACGCGTATGCGGCAAGCGGCAAACTAGGAACGTAGAAAATCATCGCGCTCCACAAATAGATGAGCACCGCAAAAAGAGAAAAAACGAAGTAGTGAGTCGTCTCATCCGCGACGGCAAAAAAAGCGCGCGCGCCCCGATACACGAGAACGCCCAAAAAGAAAAGCCACGCAAGCGCCCCCAAAAG
>CAZYWN010000131.1:0-1212 GCA_964651525.1 uncultured Candidatus Saccharibacteria bacterium
CGCGGCATTGAGCCACTTTTTGAACAAGCGCCGCAATGCGGAGAGACATTTCTTTCGCAAACTGTGGGTGTGAAGACAATAAAAAATAAACAAAGCGTTTCGCTTGTCGCGAACCGATGCCGGGGAAACGGGCAAAGTATTGGGAGAGTGTGTCAATTTCGGACATAAAATGCAAGATACCAATATACGAATGTATACAAATGATACTAATGGCTACGAATGTGGGCTATCTATGCGCACAACACGCGCTGGACGAATATATTTATTGCGAAAATTGATGAGTAATCCTAATTTTTTCCCGCTTTCCTGTAGGTATCTCTGCGTTTGAAGGTAGTCCTCTTTTACAAGAATTCTTTTTGCTTTTATTTCAATAATTATCTTGTCGTCAATGAGAAAATCTAAGATGTTGCCGCTTGCTCCTATAGCGTGTTCTCTTTTATAGGAAATTTTTGCTTCTTTTAATTTTTCCTCCAAACAATCGCCATATTGTTTTTCCCGTGCATATGGGCCAATTTCATTGTGCACCGAGAAACAAATCCCGACAACGGTATATGAAAGTTCAGGATAGAATATTTTTTGGGTATTTGTATTCATTCGTTGCATTAGTACTCATTCGTATATTGGTATCTTCTATTTTCTAGAAGTCATCCGCGAGCGGCCCGTCCTCTGCCTCGCTCGCGCCATCGGTGGAAACGAGGGCTTTTTCTTTTTCAAAATTACTCCCTTCCTCAATTTCCATAAAAGTCGTCTTTTTGTCGTCAAAATAGAGTTCCACTTTGCCGAGGGGGCCGTTTCGGTGTTTTTCAACGAGTATTTCGGCGATATTGTTTCGTTCCTCAACGTCTTTGTAACGGTCTTCGCGGTGTATGAACATCACGACATCCGCGTCCTGTTCCAAAGCGCCCGAGTCGCGGAGGTCGGAGAGGCGCGGACGGTCGCGGCGCTGTTCCACCGCGCGGGAAAGTTGCGAGAGCGCAAGCACGGGGATATCAAGCTCGCGGGCGATGCCTTTAAGCCCGCGCGATATTTCCGTTACCTGCTGGACCATTGATTCATAATTCCGCGGCGGAGTTACGAGCTGGAGATAGTCAACAATAATCAAGCGGATTTTGTGCTCGCTTTTGAGCCGCCGCGCGACGGAACGAATCTGGAGCAGTGTATTCCCCGGCGTGTCGTTTATAAAAATAGGCGCCTTGGAAAGACGGTCAAGCG
>CAZYWN010000132.1:0-1206 GCA_964651525.1 uncultured Candidatus Saccharibacteria bacterium
TTCTCAACACGGCCGGGGGTTCCCTTAAACTTTTCCGCCGCCCTTTTTATCACCGCGGCAGAGACCCCTTGGCTTCGCGCGAACGACGCCGCGGCAAGAAAATTTCGTATATTAAAAACGCCAAGCAAAGACGACCGAATCGTTTCTCCTTCAAACGTAAGCGAAATGCCGTTCTCATCCGTATAGTACGGCTCCGCGCCAACGAGAGCGTAAGGAATCTTTTCGGCGCCGCCTCGCCCTGCAATTCTCAAGAAATTTTTCCCCTCCACGTCGTCAGTGTTCGCGACTATGCACCTCTTGGGCTTTCCAGAACGCGCGAGAGCGCGGGCGAGTTTTCTCTTGGCGGCGCGATATTTTTCAAACGACCCATGCGACTCCACGTGCTCGGGCGTCAAATTGGTGAAGATAAGCGCGTCAAGCGCGATAAAAAGATGCCGCGACTGGCGCGCGCCTTCCGAGGTGAGTTCAATTACTGCGTAACGGCACTTAGCGTTTACCGCTTCCCGCAAAAACCGCTCCAAGAAAAACCGCCCGGGAATTGTCATCTTAAACACGTTGACGCACGACTCTTTGCCCACTTTGAAACGAAGAGTATTTGAAAGCGCCGTTTGGTATCCCGCTTCTTCCAAAATGGCGTTCACCATTTCCGCGACTGTTGTTTTCCCATTGGTGCCTGTCACCGCGACAACAAAAATCTTGCGTGAGGGAAATCCGTAATATGCCGCCGAAGCAAGAGAAAGCAAAAAATGATACATCGGCGCCAACGCGCGAAAAAGCGTCCGCGGAATAAGCCGCTTTACGAGACGCAACAGAGATTCCAGTTGTTCGTTGGGGTGCATACCAAAAATTAAATTTAAGATTTATGATATATGATTTAAGATTTTTTCTTTCAGGACATTTTTGATTTTCTAATTTTTTCAAATGATAAATCCTAAATCTTATATCTTAAATTATTGTCTCCCCATCACCTTGAGCGCCTCCCGCACACGCTCGCTCGTGCCTCGCGCTGTGGCAGGTATGAGCGCAAGCGCCTCTTTCGCTTCCTTAAACGAGTAGCCAAGCGCTTTTAACGCCTCGTGCGCGTCAAGTTCTTCTTTGATAACCGCGCCGCTTTCTTCATCGCGCGAGAGCTTGTCGGAAAGTTCCATGAGTATTTTTTCGGCGTTCTTTCTTCCCACGCCGGGGATTTTTTGAAGAAATGACGAG
>CAZYWN010000133.1:0-1202 GCA_964651525.1 uncultured Candidatus Saccharibacteria bacterium
TGTGGCACCCTTATAACTTCCAATTCTGATTCTGGAATTGTTTCTGGAATTTCTGTAGGTGTAGGCACTTCTTCTTCTGGTACTGTTTCTACACTAGTTGAACTTCCTCCTCCACCCCCACTTGATCCACCATTATTAGATATACTAGATGATGAAACCGGTGATGGGGATTCTGTATATGTCGCAAAACTTGTAAAGTGTTTTGTCCATATAATCAAATCATTTCCTACACTTATTTTACATTCTGAGTCAGCTGGAAGCAAATCATTTGTTGCTTGTGTATCATCAATACATACTGTATCTATTTGTGCAAAATCAGTTCCAGCCACTGAATATCCGACTAAATTTCCAGCTTGTCCAGGAATTACTAATCTGACTGCTTTATCAAATGTTAATCTCACTCCTGAGAATCCGACTTCAACAACCGATAAAACATCTTTAATTATGTTTCCTGAAGTTGGATTTACAACTACACTATTTGTATCTTTTACTGTTGGAGCATTTATTTCTCCAGTCCAATCTGCCGGACCAGTAATTACTACTCCCGTAGGTATTGAGACTTCAATTGTACCACTTGGGGAATTTACAGTTAAATCTAATGGTGCTGATAAAGTTACATTCTGTGATCCATCTGGATTTTGAGTTATTACTCCCGCCAAATTTACTAAATTTGAATCTCTAAACCATGGATTATAATCAACATTATCGCTTATGGAATCACCATTTCCATCTGGATTAGTTGAATGTGTTGGTCCAGTTTCATTACCCCAATAGTTTTTTGTTGCATCCAAGGCTAAAGTATCATCATTTTGTATTCCAACAGTATTTCCTGATAATTTATTTTTATTAACCTTTATTCCATCCGCACTGTCAAAAATCTGTATACCTTTTTTATTATTTGACAAATCGTTGTTACTTATTATAATATTAGTAAAGACATCTGCACCTGATCCCCCCAATTGTAGTCCATATTGGAATCCGCTATTTATATCATCTCCTGAAACTTCATTATTTGAAATATTAACATTTTGTACATCATTCGGATTTGCCCATTCTACTACAGTTATACCCTTGCCATAACCACTATTACTCAATAATGAAAGTAAGTTTGTTGTTGTAACTGTATTATTGATGATGTCTACATAAGAATGTTCTGTTGTTATTGCACGCCATATCCTTCCACTAAAAATATTATTTTCTAT
>CAZYWN010000134.1:0-1176 GCA_964651525.1 uncultured Candidatus Saccharibacteria bacterium
CTCTTCTCAAGGGTATCAAAGAAGTAGCGGCGGCGCAGTTTTCGGTTGAAGTCCAGATTGCAGACCCTTTTTCAAAAGTAGAGTCGCCGGCTTTTTTAGCGCCCACCCTGAAGGAAGCGGGGCCCCATTTTGCGGTTTCAATCGGTGTCGCGCTCCGGGCACTCCAAGACCTTGAATGATTTAAGATTTAAGATTTAAGATTTAAGATTTAAGATTTAAGATTTAAGATTTAAAAAATTATTGGAGCATAGATTGGAAAGTCAATTTCTTGTATTTGTAATTTGTTTTTTTTGTAAATCATAAATCTTATATCATAAATCATAAATTGAATTGAAATGCCTGAACTTCGTACAACTTTCATACCAAAAACACCCGCATCGGCTACGACCGCGGCGCCACCGAAAACGGTGAACATATTTGTTCTTGTGTCCGCGCTGGTGTTTGTCTTTTCGCTCGCTGTTGCGGGAGGCGCGTACTTTTACCGCGCCATTCTTGTCCGTGATATTGAGGAATTGTCACGTTCCGTCACGCGCGCGGAAGAGATTGTGAGTCCGGCGCTTGTGGGGCGTTTGAATGCGTATGATAAACGGGCGCGTGTCGTCAAGACGCTTTTGGACACGCACACTGTGCTTTCTCCGATATTTGAACTTCTTGAAGCCCTCGCCATTTCAAGCGTGCGTTTCACCAATTTTGAATACTCTCTAGGACGAGAAGGGGATGCAAAATTGGTGCTCTCCGGTGAAGCGAAAAGTTACTCTGCGCTTGCCGCGCAGTCCAATCTTTTGGGAAAGAGCGAGTACATCAAAGGACCGATTTTCTCAAATTTTGCCCTCAATACCATTGGGAATGTCACGTTCAATTTTTCAGCGGGCCTTGACCATAGTTTCCAACTTTACCGGAACACTCTCGCGAAAGAGGTTCCTGTGGCGTCGCCGTCAGTAAAAACAGAAACTGGAGCGGAGGAAGGGGAAACGACGCCAACGCAGGAGTAGAAAGTAGAAAGTAGAAAGCAGAAAGCAGAAAGTAGAAAGTAGAAAGTAGAAAGTAGAAAGCAGAAAGTAGAAAGCAGAAAGTAGAAAGTAGAAAGTAGAAAGTAGAAAGTAGAAAGTAGAAAGTAGAAAAAAGTAGAAAGTAGAAAGTAGAAAGTAGAAAGTAGAAAGTAGAAAGTAGAAAGTA
>CAZYWN010000135.1:0-1154 GCA_964651525.1 uncultured Candidatus Saccharibacteria bacterium
TCAGCTATAGCTTAGCATTGTAACCATTTCAATTTAGCTTGCCACCTCGGAGGTGGAAGGCTAATTGAAGGATAAAAACAGAAGTGGGATATTTTCACTAATCAAATCTTTTTTACATTAAGCTTTTTCTGCTTCAAAAACTCGGTAGCGCAGCAATCTTTTGCTAAATATTTTATAAAATTCAACAGCCCAAGTAGTATTAATAAAATACTTATGTAGTTTAAGCAAACTTATAAAAATATAAGGGAGCCTTGCATACTTATAAAAGCGCTTCATCGAAGGAAGAACCTGAGAAGTTATCTCCTCATCTTTGATTTTACTAAAGCCTGCTTTTTTTAGAAAATGCTTAATTTGATTGTGACGCATTACAGGCAGGCTGTGCATAGCGGAACCTTTAGAGATTAAGTTAAATATCTTCCATTCTCTTTGAGTAAATTCTCTCTTCGAGGATACTGAATACTCAAACAAAACAAATTTGCCTTTTGGTTTTAAAACCCTTTTGAATTCTTTCAAAGTTTTAGAAAGATTACTCGCATGGACAAGAGTCTCCATTGTATATATTGCCTCACATGAGTTACTCTCCAATGGTATTTCAGAGTAATCACCTTGAATGTATTTTACTTTATCTTCAAGTTTAAGCTTTTCTGCTAACCTTTTTGCCAGTTCTACCTCGAATGGTACTAAATCTATACCAATTACGTGAGCTCCATATTTTTTAGCTAAGTAAAGTGAAACTATACCCCGGCCACTCCCTGCATCCAATATCAAATGGTTTTTCTTTTTAATACTGAGCTTTTTCCAAAGATAATCTTGTAATAGTTCTTGAGCCTTTTTCTCAGAGATATCATTTTGATTTGTTGGGTAGAATCCAAAATGTTTAGCATTCCAAGTCAAGAAGGTATAACCTAGACGGGATTCCAAGCCTTGGTAATAATTTATGATCTGTTTTTGGTTACTATTCACGCGAAAATTATAATTGCAAGAAAACACCGCTGTCAAAGCGTTAAGGGGCCTAAATTTTATACTCTAGCAAATTATTGAAGAACTTGAAGTTTATCTGTTGAACCCGCCGCGGGATCCTCCCCCGCCTCTACCGCCCCGTCCGCCTCTCTCTCCACCACGGTCGTCGCGTCTGCTCGCCTCGCGGCGAAGCG
>CAZYWN010000136.1:0-1129 GCA_964651525.1 uncultured Candidatus Saccharibacteria bacterium
GAAAATGCCTCGCGCGGTTTTACGTCGCTCAACACTGAAACTTCGGCGCTCTCCAGAGTTTTGCCGCACTTGCACGTTCTCGCTTCGTCGCCCATCGGCGTCTCCTTTGATGGTGTGTTGCTCTATAATGACGCTGAAAATCTGCCGTCATTATAACTATAAATAAATTAATATGTCAAGTCCCTCCGCCATATTCCTCGCCTGCTGTACAGTTGCGTGGCGGGGAGAGGGTGGCTATACTCCTCCCAAAGATATGATGGCTCAAGGGACAAAAACACGGCGGCTTCAGCTCAAAGGCGAGCGCATTCCCTACACGGTGCGTCGAAGCGGGCGCACGAGGCGCGTTTCCCTCACCATGCAGTACGACGGGAGCATTGTTGTGTCCGCGCCGGAAAAAACAGGCCTCTCGGAGATAGAGCGTTTCATAAAAGAAAAATCAGTTTGGGTTCTCAAAAATTTTCTCTACTTTAAAAATTTCAAAGGCAAGATTTTTTCCGGCGACAGAAAAGAATTCCTCGCTCACAAAGAGCGCGCTGGCCAATGTGTTGCGCGACGTCTTGCGCGTTTCAACAGCGAGAACGCTTTTCGCGTAAACTGCGTGAATATCAAACATCAGCGCGCGCAGTGGGGGAGCTGTTCCGACAAAAAAAATCTAAACTTCAATTATAAAATTTTGTTTCTTCCGCCGCGGCTTCGCGACTATGTTATTGTGCACGAGCTCTGCCACACGCGGGAGCTCAATCATTCCGCGCGGTTCTGGCGGCTGGTTGGAGAAATGATGCCCCGCTACGAGCGCTTGGAGATGGAGTTAAGGAATTACCGGATAGGATAGAGTAGAAAGTTAGAAAGTAGTCCGCCGGAGGCGGATCCTCCTTCGGAGGAAAAGTAGAAAGTAGAAAAATTATCATGACGGAAATTTAAAAATCAATCTCTTTGTGTAGAGGTTGGTTTTTTGTTCGTATGTTTTGATGGTATGATATAGAGGTATACGGTCGTATCTATTATCTCCATCATTTTTATACAGCACTATGACAAAGAGACAGTACGAGATAGCAGCCGCGGTTGCGATAACGCTTGTCGCCGTTTTCGGCTTTCTGTGGTTTTCGGGGATTGAAGAGGATAATCTTTC
>CAZYWN010000137.1:0-1127 GCA_964651525.1 uncultured Candidatus Saccharibacteria bacterium
ACTGACTTAAAATCTTTCCTAAACGGCTACCCTGATTTTCCTCTAGCTTAAAACTATTGCTAAGGCTATTAAAAGAGCGTACAATCCTCAACTTATGAAAGACTCTGAGCAGAGAGTTCACTTATCGCTAGGAAGTCACGGTGCTGAAGATGTCGCAAAAATCCCTTCGATACATCAATCAGTTTTAGCTTTTTTTAGTATCGACCCTAGAGTTAGAAATTTATATTTTCTTGAAAGTTTTGGCGTGGATTCTAACAGGGCAGAAAATTTACAAAAAAGAGCAAGAAGAGACTCCCATTTCGCAATCACCTTAAAAGCAAATTTAGGAGAAGGTGTCGCTATAGAAGATGTAGAAGACTTTAGATCATATATTACTCAGGGCCGTTTCCCCCCTTATGCACAAACTGACAACGAAAGTACCTTATTTAGTCTTGCCCACGCTAACATGCTCGATGAAGTCGCAAAGTCCAGAAGATTTGAGGCAGTCTGGGAAGCTTATGATCCGTCCGTAATGCGCGTTCTTAACAGACAACTCTCAGAACATAGCACATATGACCGAAGACTTTACGAGGCGGTTCAAGCAGGAAATTTTGAAAGCGCTCTCGACAATTATCAACTTTCAAGAGCCCAATACAGGGCTTTTCAGAACACAAGAGATCGCAGCATTAGCAGAACCGTGACCGACACACTTCGTCGGGCAAATAAAGCAGGTGTATCAGTCGCATACTTTATCCGGTTGGGAGAACAGCATCGTTTTGTAGCGGACTACATCTCAGACAATCCCGACACAAAACGAATGCACTTCACTTTAACGCAATCAGCTGATGAAGATAATCATTTATTACATTTTAGGGAAAAAATAGAAAATAGAATTCGACAAAATGGAGAGACTGCCGTAGACGAAGGGGATCAAGCCTTAGGTTTACTGGAATCTTTAGTTGACCATGTATTACAGGAACAAGGAGTCCCCAGGATTACCAGGTCTGTTATGCTTCAGCGAGTAGTCACCTCAGCATCTACCCAGGACGTTAAGGATTTAATAAGATCAGTACCTTACCAAGGATTAACTAACGCTGTTGTCAAATTAATAGCCTAAAAAGTATTATTGTTAATCTTTCCTAAACGGC
>CAZYWN010000138.1:0-1122 GCA_964651525.1 uncultured Candidatus Saccharibacteria bacterium
TTTCCGGCACATACAAGTTGTTGCATAAAACCCTCCACCGGAGGGTTTTATGTTTAAGCGAGGAAATGCTTGTTTTTTAGCGATTTTTGTGCGATTCTTTGAGTATTCAAAGCGACATGAAAAGCAAAAATATTTATATTCTTGTCGGACATCCCGACAAAGAACCGACACTCAATTCTGCGCTCGCCGATGCCTATGAAAAAGGCGCGCGCGAAGCGGGGCACGAGGTGCGCCGCACGCACATTGCCGGCATGCGTTTTGACCCCATTCTTCATCGCGGCTACAAGACGGTTCAAGAACTTGAACCTGACCTTAAAAAAGCGCAGGAGGACATTCGCTGGGCAGACCACATTTTCATCACCTACCCCAACTGGTGGGCGGCGATGCCGGCGCTCCTCAAAGGATTTTTTGACCGCATGTGGCTTCCCGGTTTTGCGTTCCACTTCAACGAAAAATATACCTTTCTCTGGAAAAAACTTTTGAAAGGAAAAACCGCGCGGGTCATCGTTACGACCGATGGGATTCCTTTTCTTTCGCGCATTTTCTTTGGCGACAACCAAAATGAAATCAAACGCGCGGTCTTGGGCTTCGCCGGCATCAAGACGCGCGTCTCAAGCATCTGGACGGTGAAGTTCAGAAAAGAAAAATATTGCAAGAAATGGCTCTGCACGATGGAGCAGTGGGGAAGGAAAGTGAAATAACATATGTCATTATCCATCGGCATCGTCGGATTACCGAATGTTGGTAAATCAACTCTTTTTAACGCTCTTACAAACCGCAGTGTCCCTGCGGAAAATTATCCGTTCTGCACCATTGACCCCGCGGTGGGGATTGTCGCCGTGCCTGACCCGCGCGTGGACGCGCTCGCGAAGCTTTCCGCCTCCGCTAAGGTGGTGCCCGCGGCGGTGGAGTTTATTGACATCGCGGGGCTCGTGAAGGGAGCGGCGGAGGGCGAAGGGCTCGGCAACAAATTCCTCGCGCATATCCGCGAAACGGACGCCATCGCGGAAGTGGTGCGCGTTTTCAAAGACCCGAACATCATTCATGTCCATAATGCGGTAGACCCGCTCCATGATATTGATGTCATCAATATGGAGCTTGCGATTGCCGATATGCAGGTGG
>CAZYWN010000139.1:0-1113 GCA_964651525.1 uncultured Candidatus Saccharibacteria bacterium
GGTAAAATTTTTGTCGCGCACAAGAGAAAGCGCCTCAATCGCCACATCAAGTCCCTTGTTTTTGTGAAGCTCGGCGATGGTGATGATTCGTACTTTTTGTGGAAAACTTCTGGCGCAAGGATCGGCCTTTTCCCGCCGCGCTTCGCGCGCCTCCTCAAGGCCAAACCTTGCGCCAAGTTTTCCACAAGTTTTTTCAAAATACATAGTCGCTTCTTCCCGTGGCAGAAACGATAATTCCGGAACGCCGTTGTGGATGACTGAAATTTTGTGCCGCACAAACGGCCACCACCTCGTTTGCTTTTTCAGACGCTCCGCAACGACAATCGTGCGGTCAGATAAGAGCACGGTGAGCCACTGTATTTTTCCGATGAGGAGTTTCTGCCACCATGGGCGCGGTTCGTTAAACGCCCAACCGTGAGCAGTGAAGATAGTCGTTAGTCTATAGTCGTTAGCCGTTAGTTTATAGAAAAACGAGGCGAAGGCGCCGAGAAAACCGGCTTTCGTGCTGTTCAAGTGGACAATGTCGGGCTTTTCCTCGTGAAGCAGTTTGAGTATTTCAAAAAATGCGCGGATATCGTCCGTCATTTTTATGTTGCGTTCCAATGCCGCAATTTGTATGGCGCGGATATTTTTTTCTTCCAGTTTTCTCTTCAGCTCGCCATTGCCGCCGAGTGCGACCACGATGTCATAGTCCACTTGTGTATTAAAATGTGTCGCAAGGTCAAAAACATATCTCTGCGCTCCGCCCCAATTTGATTTGGTGATTATATAGAGTATCTTCATAATTTCTAATTCACCTAATTTCTAATTCACCTAATAAAATGTCTAATGCAAAAATTCCCAATGTCTAAAAATAACTTTTTGGATTTTGGTCATTTAAGAATTTGGAATTTTATTAGAAATTAGGTTAATTAGAAATTAGAAATTATGGCGTGTCCATTGCTTCCACGCGTCAGATATGCCAATAATAACTTGTCGCGCGCTTGAATTGTTATAGCACATATACATTATGTTTCTCGGTCATCGTCGGCTCGCGGCGCTACTCATCGGAGATGTTGGCTTGTTTTACATTGCGCTCGGCGTGATGCTTTTTTTGCGGTATTCCTATCGGCT
>CAZYWN010000140.1:0-1090 GCA_964651525.1 uncultured Candidatus Saccharibacteria bacterium
AAGTTAGTTAAATAATCATTTACAATCTTTTACCTTTGTTTCTAAATTATTCAATCTTTCTTCCAGTTCTTTTAAAGAATTAATTTGTGGAATAACATCTTCATTTCTAGATTTTGTTACTTCAATTTCATCTAACATTCTTTTTATTATTATCCTTAATGTATCAGTTCTATCTTTATAATAGATACATTCCTTATTATTCTTTTCATATAATGGCTGTGACATTGAAGTAGAAGGTAATAAGATTGTCAATGCAAAATAAATGTTATAAAATATTCTCATAAAATCGCTCAATTATAAAAATATATAAACCTTAACATAACGAATTTTCTTAATGGGCTGATAGATTAACGGCAAATCGCTCCCTTGGCTAGGGTGAAATTCCGGGTTCAAATCCCGGTCAGTCCATACAAAAGTTTTAAATATACCTCCTTGTAGCAAATTATATGCCAAATAATACAACACTCGAAGAAAGATCTGAAAGAATAAGATTATTACATTCTTTTTCAGATGGTTTAGCTTATCTTATTGGAGAAGATGGAGTTGAATATATAAGAAGAAGAGAAAGTGGACAAATAGATATGGCTTATCCTGTAGATTTAAATCCTCAAATGTTCCAGTTTAGTAATAAAAGTTATATAGCTGAGGAAGGTAAAGAGTTTAACAGTCTAGAAAAAGCAATATATTATCTTGATGCTGTAGAAACTTTTGATAATTTGTTTTATGAAGCGATACATTTAGCAGCAAGAGTATCAAAACTAAAAGAAGAAAAAGTAGAATCGCCATATGATTCATTGTTATTTGAAGGTGATATGGTAATAAGGAGTCACAAAAAAAGATTGGAAGAAAATAAAAAAAGAATCGGAGAAGAACATCTTGCTATACTTAAACAAATTCCAGAATTTGATAAATATTCAAAGTTATTAAATGAGAAAATGAATCCAGATAAAATGTTTGAATTTTTCAAAGAATTAGGCTATGACATCTGATTGTATATTTTGTAAAATAATAAAGAAAGAAATTCCTGCAGATATAGTCTATGAAGATAAAGATATAATGGCTTTCTTGGATATTAACCCATCTAATAAGG
>CAZYWN010000141.1:0-1087 GCA_964651525.1 uncultured Candidatus Saccharibacteria bacterium
ATAGTGTATCGCGGATTTTATATATTGTATATAAAAATCACCCCGGCTGCTGAAGCCGAGGCAATAGATTACTTCAGCAGATTGGGCGGCATCCTCATTCTCTGAAACGCCAACACACCCCAAAAAACGCTGGCTGTTCCCGCCGACACCACCGAAAACCAAAGACCAAGCGTCAAAAAAGTGAAAGAGAATATCCCGCATCCAACAGCAGTGGGGACGCTTGACCAGAGCGTTGGTTTCCCCGTTTTTTGGAAAATCATCGGTACGAGACTCATCGTCAAAACTGTTTGGACGGAGGCGAACACATAATCCTGCCACATTGGGCTTCCTTTTTTTCTTTGACTAATGAACCCACCTTTTCTAATGGGGATGATACCACAAAAAACTCCCTCGCGGTCATGCCTATGCACAGAGCGCGAGGGAGTAGTGAAATGGTTTGTTGTGTTGCGGAAAAGAACAGGGAGCGGCTGGCCAGAATCTCACTGGCATTCCCCCGACCTATACCCTTGGTGAGAGTAGCGGGAGCGAATCAATCTCCTTGCAGCCGCAAAAAAGTGACGGGGTTCGGATTTCTTTAGACAGGAGAAAGTCCGCAAAGAACCTGCTTACAACGCAGAGGATAAATTTTTCTTCAGACCCCGTAAAAAATCTCCTCGTGACAGAGGGAAGGTAGGGAAGCGCTCGGCAGGATTTGAACCTGCGGTGAAGGATTTGCAGTCCTTTGCCTTAGCCAACTTGGCTACGAGCGCATACGCCTTACCCGATGTTGGAAGCTTTGTCCCGGCGACTACCTACTTTCCCCGTAAAGAGTATCATCGGCACTACCGCGTTTTACGGCTCTGTTCGGAATGAGAAGAGGTAGTTCCACGGCGTTGAGTCACCGGGACAAAACTTCCAACGTATCGCCAACAATCAAATCAAAATTACATCGGCTGAACACACCATTCGCGCTCAAGCATGGTGGCGTCCAGGTTCCCTAATAGAATATCGATTGACATATTAGTACTCCTCGGCTTAACGTATTACTACGCGTACACCTAGAGCCTATCAACCTCGTCATCTCCGAGGTGTCTCAAACGATTCCTCA
>CAZYWN010000142.1:0-1050 GCA_964651525.1 uncultured Candidatus Saccharibacteria bacterium
ATGTCCCCGTTCTTCATCAAGGCTACAAAAAGTTTTTCAGCGAATGCGTGAGCCGTGGCGCACACTCCTTGTTTCTTTTGGGGCACCCTTTTACGGATTCTTTTTCTGAGATCCAGAGAGACCTGCGCGCGCTTCACGTGGAGGAAATTCGGGCGATGATTAAAATCTTCCCCTTTTTCCATTCGGTAGAAGTGCTTACCCTTGCGCACCTTCCTGCGGTACGCAGCTCTCCGCGCGTGTTTTTGCCGAACGAAGATGTCTCGCGTGATTTTTCCGATCGGTATCTTGCCCCCGAACAAGCGGAGTTTCTTTCTGTTTTTCTTCGGTATGACATGCGCGCGCTTTCAGAGAAGCGCGTGCCGAAACGCCATCGCGCGGTTGCCGTTTCCGCGTTTGACCGCGAGATAATGTTCCGCGCGCGTGACGAGGCGAAGAAAAGTCCCGACTGGTGGCGGCAGATAGGCGCCATCGCGGTCGCGGACGGGAAGGTCCTCTGCGAGGCGTTTAACGAACACCTTCCAAACGCGCAGACGACCTATGCTCACGGAGACCCGCGAAGCAATTTTACTGCGGGCGAGCAGAACGAGTTTTATTGTTCTTTGCATGCCGAACAGCGGATTCTCGCGCATGCGGCGCGAAAAGAAGGAATTGGACTGGAGGGGGCGTGGCTTTACGTCACAACCTTCCCCTGCGCCATATGCGCGCGAGCGCTTTCTTTTACCGGAATCGCACGCCTTTACTATGCTGAAGGGTATGCGACGCTTGACGCGGACGAAATCCTTGTACGCGCCGGGATTGAGGTTGTTCAGGTGGATGTCTCTCTTTAAATTAAGGCGGCCGTGCGGTTGCGGCCGCACGCTGTGCGCATCCATTTTTTAAAAAAGCCCTGTTCGCGTTACACGCGGACAGGGCTTGTATTTTTTCGGGAAAGTCACTTTTTCCCGATATAGAATGTCACTGATTCAAAATCGGGAGCGTTTCTGTCGGGTACAATGAACTGGACATGCACATGGGAGACGGTTGCCTTGGAAGAATTCGTGTCTCCGAAGC
>CAZYWN010000143.1:0-1044 GCA_964651525.1 uncultured Candidatus Saccharibacteria bacterium
AACCCCCGTTTTTTGTTCTTCAGACAAATGCTCTACCATTGAGCTACACAGGCCCTCGTCACCTAAAACCTAGAACCTAGAACCTAGAACCTAGAACCTAGAACCTAGAACCTAGAATTATTGTCCCTGTATTTTGTCAAAAATCTGGGGGATGTCAAGGGATGATTTCTGTAGCCCCTCTTGCGCATCTTTAATGTTCTGCAAGACGCTCCCGCCCGTTCCAATAAACGGTTTTATAAACGGCTGAATGTAATAGTATGCGCCGAACCCGATAGCGATAATCGCCATCCAGTATATCGCAGTAAAAATACGCCCAATCTGCATAGAGCGGTGCATGCTTTTAATCATTCGGTGGTTGTCTTCCACCAGTTTTTCCAATCGCTCAAAATCGTCTTCGTCCATATTAGATTAGAATTTGGAATATAGAAAAATATAGAAAATAGAATCTAGAAACAAAAAACTACCGCAAGAAGCAACACAAAATCAAAAACTTAACAGCCCGCCCGCTCGTTAAGTTCTACTTTCTACTTACTATTTTCTGAATTCTATTTTCACGCTTTCAAAATTTTGAGTTTTTGCGTTCGTTTCTTGTCTATCTTGGGGAGACGGATGATGAGAAGGCCGTTTTGCACGTTCGCTTCGGCATTATCCACATCCACTTCCTCGGGAAGGACGAGCGAGCGGGCAAACGTGCCCCAGTATAGTTCTTTATATGAATAGTCGTCTGTCGCGCCGTGCTTCTCTCTGTCGCGTTTGCCTTTGATGGTGACCATTTCCCGTGTCAGCGCAACATCCAAATCTTCCGGACGCACGCCGGCGACCATCGCCTTGACCACTATCTCGCTCGGCTTCTGGAAAACGTCCACCGCAAGTTCGCCTTCGCTTTCTTCCTCAGAGACCTCGTCGTCGTTAATAGCAACGCTGTCATCTTCGCTGTCATCTCCTGTGTCGGGAGTTTTTTCGTCAAATGCCTCAGTATCCAGAAGCCCGGTGTCATCTTCGTGATCCATCAAGCCGGTGAGGCGCGCAAGGAATGATTTTTTT
>CAZYWN010000144.1:0-1035 GCA_964651525.1 uncultured Candidatus Saccharibacteria bacterium
AGGTTCATTCCCAAATGTAGTAGGACACTCTTGTAAAATAGAGTGTTATGAAATACACAAATATTTCGTCAGTTGAGCGTCTTGAAATCTCAATCTTAAGGTTGAAAGGAATTTCCATGAGGGCAATAGCGAGAAGCATCGGGAGAAGTCCGAACACTGTCTCCTATGAACTACGGAGAAACAAAGTCCTGGATGAATACAATCCGAAAAAAGCCCACGACAAATCCAGATTGCGTAAGAGAATGCGTAGATTGCAATGGATGAAAATTGAAGAAAATCCCGCATTGAAGCGTTATGTCATTGAAAAATTAAAACTGAAGTGGAATCCCGATGAAATCTCAGGAAGAATGAAATTAGAAAAAAGATCTCCGTGTGTTTCTAAAAACTCCATATACCGGTGGCTGTATTCGTACAGAGGACAAAGATACTGTCCGCTCTTGTATTCAAAGCGGTATCACAGAAGAAAAAGAGCCGGTTCAGAAAAGAGGGTGATGATTCCTAATCGTGTTGATATTTCAAGGAGATCTCAGGGAGCCGACAACAGGACAAGATATGGGCATTGGGAAAAAGACGCGGTTGTTTCAAGAAAAGGAATATCTGCTTCTCTGGCGGTAGCAGAGGAAAGAAAGAGCCGGTTTCTCATTGCGCGAAAGGTTAAAAACATGTCGCCTGCGGAACATGAACAGGCTACCCAGACGATGCTTATGCAGAAAAAAGCGCTCAGTATTACTAGAGACAATGGTATTGAGAATACGCGCCACAAACAAACTCCGATTCCTTCCTTCTTTTGCGAATCATATTCCTCGTGGCAGAAGGGATCAATTGAAAACGCCAACAAACTTATCAGGATTTTCTTTCCAAAGAGAACTAATTTCCGAGAGGTAACTAATACGGCTGTTGACGAAGCCGTCTCAATTATTAACAACAAACCCAGAAAGATTCTGGGTTATCGTTCCGCCTTTGAGGTTGCTTTGGCGGCTGGTATCATTACGAGTATTAAAAGTGAGAGTGTCCTACTTCAGGGTGGAATTTAGG
>CAZYWN010000145.1:0-409 GCA_964651525.1 uncultured Candidatus Saccharibacteria bacterium
TGCCTTCTTTAACCCGTCAGCATAATGATTCTAATATTTTGTCGCTGGGAGCAAGATTTTTAAATGAGGAAGAAGCAAATAATGCTGTTAAATTATTCCTGGATACTCCATTCTCAGAAGATGAAAGACATATCAGAAGAATTAAAAAAATAGAAGAAATCAAATGATTCAAATTCTTCCCGCAATACTTGATAAAACTCCCGAAGAGTTCGGGAAACATATTGATCAGTTAAGTCGCTCTGCTTCATTTCAGGAGGGTTGGGTACATATTGACTTCGCGGACAATAAATTTGTTCTAAATGAGGCGATTGGCCCTGAAGAAGTAGCCAAATACCCCCTTAATCTTAATAAGGAAGCACATTTGATGGTGTCTCATCCTTTGCAGTGGATTGACAGGCTAAAAGAAGCA
>CAZYWN010000145.1:419-1018 GCA_964651525.1 uncultured Candidatus Saccharibacteria bacterium
TAAAAAAGATGATAAACCTTGGGAAGTTATTAATAAAATAAAAGAGGCAGGAATGGAAGCAGGGATTGCTTTAAAAATGGAAACACCGATTGAAAAACTGGAACCATATAAAGATAAAATAGATTTAGTGTTACTCATGTCAATTGTGCCGGGTTTTCAGGGACAACCTTTTTTGCCTGAAGCGTTAGATAGGATTAAAAGTTTAAAGGAAAAAGGTTGGCCAGTCAGGATTTCTGTAGATGGTTCTGTACGTGACAGTAATGCCAGGCAAATAGTCCAAGCAGGAGCAGACCAGTTGTCTGTTGGATCTTTTTTGCTGACAGGAGATATTAATGAAAATATGGAAAAACTCTGGGAGGCTATAGGTGGATCTTAAGGAAAAAAAGGCTAGAACAATTCAATATGTGGCAATTTTTGGTTATGCTGATGCTTCTGAAAAGGATGGACTTTTCCAGTCTGTTGAGGGGGTCGCTAAAGAGTTGGCAGAGGCAGGCTACACAGTAGTAGACGGGGGAGGTCCCGGAGTGATGAGGGCTGCTACTATCGGGGCCAAAGAAGGCGGAGGCAAGGTGATTGGAGTGACTTTATATTCTGAAGAT
>CAZYWN010000146.1:0-1011 GCA_964651525.1 uncultured Candidatus Saccharibacteria bacterium
TGCGGGTCAGGTTCAAACGTGATTATAGTGCCTCTCCGGTCGGAAGGGCCGACACGTTTCACTTTCCCCACCGGCTTACCGCGCTCGTATTCCTGCACAAACTTTCCCCCGTCGCGATGTACTTCCGCTTTTACATAAAGAGACAGAGCGTTGACGACAGAAACACCGACACCATGAAGACCGCCGGAGATTTTATAGCCGCCGCCGCCGAACTTTCCTCCAGCATGGAGCGTCGTCATAATTGTCTCAAGCGCCGACACTTTGGTCTGCTTGTGAATATCAACCGGAATACCGCGCCCATTATCGGCAACGCGTACCCTGTTTCCGGGGAGGAGCGCTATCTCAACGGTGTCGGCAAAACCTCCCATCGCTTCGTCTCGAGAGTTATCAAAAACTTCCCATATCAAATGGTGGAGACCCTCAAGACCTGTCGTCCCGATATACATCCCTGGGCGGCGGCGCACCGGCTCAAGCCCCTCAAGGACAGTAATATCCTCGGCTTTATATCCCGATTTTTCCGTTTTTTTCGCGGTCATTTTATCTTTTTATGATAGCAAAAAATCACCCTAAAAACAAGGGGCTTGCGGGGTTATTCACAGTAGTAAAAAGATCGTTTTTAAGCCGCTTTTTGCCCACCCTCTCCGAGACCCTTTTGGGTAATGTCGTACAGAAGCGCATCTTTCTCTTTGTGGAGGCTTTGCATCTTTGTCAACGCTTCCCACAACTGCCCGAATGAGTCGGGAAACTCTTTTTTTAGTCTGATAATTTTTTCTTGGTCGCCGTCACGCAATGCCCGCAGTGCTTCTTGATACCCGGGAATGTGGTCAATCTCTTTTTGGGTCGCTTCCAATTGTTTGTTTAACTCTAAAATGCGCGTGTCTGCGGGAACTTCCTCAAACCTCTCCACAGGAATATCCTCCGTTCCGTTTCCTTCCTCCGCCATCTCTCCATCGAGTTTGTCTGGAACCGCTTTCTCCTGCTCCATACCGCGGAGTATTTCTCCGGTTTTTC